>NZ_JBFUHM010000199.1:0-500 GCF_056402395.1 Peribacillus sp. P4_B1 | reverse complement strand
AAGAGGACCTTAACCAATTGTTTCTCTAGTTGTTTATCTTGAACTCAAAGTTTAATCTATTCTATATTTTCATTAATCTTCCTGCTTCATCATTCAAACCTAATTTAACCATTTCATTAATGATCCATTCTTTTAACTCTATCTTGTCTGAAATTAAGTAAGTAAATTGAGCATCTCTTATGAAGGCCAGTTTGCTTTCCGTTGTTGCTGAATTAAAAAAAGATTTCACGTCTTCCAAGGTAATCTCCATAGCTTTTTCAAGTTTGTATTTGATATGTTTCCTATTCATACTGCCTAAAGATACTATGCCTATACCATCAAGAGTCGATAATATTGTTTGTTGCTCTCTTGCTGTCATTACTTCTTTTTCCACATAATGATATACATTCTCTATTATTTTGCATCCAATTGTGGATCTTATCTTTTCTACTACATAGTTTGCTTGTTCTTCATTTTCCTCATCTACTTCTTTTTTTAGTTCTTTGAACAAACTAATATAC
>NZ_JBFUHM010000198.1:0-501 GCF_056402395.1 Peribacillus sp. P4_B1 | reverse complement strand
GGCCATCTCAGTCCATTCAACATCCGGGGCCATCGTGGCGCGGAGCGCTCCGAGGTCACCTGCTGCTGAAGCCAGATACTGCCGGCGGACGACATCGCGCGGGGCGGTTGAGCGGGCAAATTCGGTGATGTCACTCAGCCCCATGTCATTTCCCCCTTGGCGACCTTGGGTCCGATTTGCGCCGCGATCAACATCCCGGAGTTTGGGTAGGTTTCGATCAGGGCAGCCGTAACGGCCGCGGCATTCGCTGAGCGGGCGAGGATCCGTTCGAATTCCTGGAGGTAGGACCGTGTGTAGTCGATGGCTGTGGAATCGTTGGCCGTTCCCGGCAGCCGGTGGCCTGCGATGACGAGAGCCGGGTTCAAGGCCCGCATCTGGTCAAGGAGTTCGATCCAGGCCGAGCGCTGTTCGGGGGTGGCCGTGTCTGCGGTCCAGACGTGTTCTTCCTGGAAGACAAGGACTCCACCGACGACTGCATTCTGATCGACGTTGTAGAGGTAG
>NZ_JBFUHM010000197.1:0-505 GCF_056402395.1 Peribacillus sp. P4_B1 | reverse complement strand
ATCTCAAGCCATCGCTCTAGGCGCCCGCCCTCTCGTCCGGGACATTGAAGCACAGGCTCTAAGCAACAACCTGATTTTGGCGGAACAGGAGGCGCCCAGCAAAAAACCATCGCTTCCGTGGGGGCTCACGATACGGGAACAAGAAGTGCTGGAGTTACTCATCCACGGCGCCTCTAACCGCATTATTGGCCGCGAACTCCTAATTACTGAGCGTACAGCCGGCGTGCATGTGTCGCATATTCTGACCAAGCTTCAGGTTAGGACGCGTTCTGAAGCGGCCGCCTTGGCATTCAGGACGCGGATGAGTGAATTGGCCGAGTAGTAAAACCTGCGTACACATCTCTAGTGATACGTGATGACCCGGATGCCCCGCGTTGTGTCGTCATCTTTCAACTCCGCTAAAGCGACGGTATGACTGCCTGAGTCAACTGCGGGCCAACGGTCGTCGGCTATGGGGCCCAGAGCACCTGCGCCGACCGGTGACCATAATCTGGCCAAGGACGTC
>NZ_JBFUHM010000196.1:0-506 GCF_056402395.1 Peribacillus sp. P4_B1 | reverse complement strand
GTGCATCTGCTGCGCTCGCCCGGTAATGTGGGATACGGAAGGGGCAACAACCTCGTCATTGAAGAAGTCCGTTCGGACTATCACCTTGTGGTGAACCCGGATTTGTTTCTGGCACCCGACGCGCTGCGGGAAGCATTGCGTTTCCTAGAAGACAATCCCGAGACGGGACTGTTGACCCCGGCGGTATTCGGCGAAGACGGGGAGCGGCACTTCCTCTGCAAGCGCCATCCCACTTTGCTGGTGATGTTCCTGCGGAGCTTTTCCCCCAAATGGCTGCAATCGTGGTTCAAGCCGACGCTTGCGGAATTTGAGATGCTGGACTGTGACTATGACAAGCCGATCTTTGACGTGGAGTACCCGACGGGTGCCTGCATGTTTTTCCGAACCAGCGTGCTGCGGCAAATCAGGGGGTTTGACCCGGACTACTTCCTGCATTACGAAGATGCGGATATAGGCCGCAGGGCGCTGCAGGTGGCGCGCGTCATCTATGTCCCCAAGGTCAGGGT
>NZ_JBFUHM010000195.1:0-507 GCF_056402395.1 Peribacillus sp. P4_B1 | reverse complement strand
GACCCTGACCCTGCCCGGCATGGCGGCCATGGCGCTGGCGCTGGGCATGGCCATCGACTCCAACGTGCTGATCAACGAGCGCGTGCGTGAAGAGCTGCGCAGCGGGGCATCGCCGCAGGCGGCCATCCACGCGGGCTATGAACGGGCCTGGGCCACCATCCTGGACTCCAACATCTCGACGCTGATCGCCGGCCTGGCCTTGCTGGCCTTTGGTTCCGGCCCGGTCCGCGGCTTCGCGGTGGTGCACTGCATCGGTATTTTGACCAGCATGTTCTCGGCGGTGTTTTTCTCGCGTGGCCTGGTCAACCTCTGGTATGGCCGCCAGAAAAAGCTCAAGTCGGTTTCCATCGGCACCGTGTGGCGGCCCGCCGCGTCCGGCGCCGTGGCGACCAAGTAATCCCGGCCTTTTTTCCTGAGTTTCCCAAGGACCCCAGATGGAATTCTTCAAAATCCGGCGCGACATTCCGTTCATGCGGCATGCCCTGATTTTTAACATCATCAGTTTTG
>NZ_JBFUHM010000194.1:0-508 GCF_056402395.1 Peribacillus sp. P4_B1 | reverse complement strand
GGTTAGGTGCCACGGTCCATGCGTGAGCTGTGGCGGCGTTCATCATGTCCCGTCGGGCGTCGGTCGCGTTCGCGGAGGCGAAATAAAATCCCGCTGCCGCGGAGGCCAACGAAACAATCGGACCGATTAGTGTCTTTTGTAAATCGGCATTGCTTGAAATAAGTGAAGCAACAGCAATGGTGACCAGCGTGCCGACCAGTAACACTGCCAGAATCGGTCGTGTCAGGGACGTCGCATTTTCGTGTGTATTATGTTGCCTGAACTTGAAGACCACAATCGAGGTCAGACTGGTAAAAACCAGAGATATGACAAACCAGAGTAGGGCGCTGGGAACCACATCAGGGAAGCCTAATGAATGATCCGCCACTCCCGCATTTTCGTGTGTATTATGTTGCCTGAACTTGAAGACCACAATCGAGGTCAGACTGGTAAAAACCAGAGATATGACAAACCAGAGTAGGGCGCTGGGAACCACATCAGGGAAGCCTAATGAATTATCCGCCACTCC
>NZ_JBFUHM010000193.1:0-511 GCF_056402395.1 Peribacillus sp. P4_B1 | reverse complement strand
GAACATAGCGGGAGCCTCTCCGCCCGGGAAGTCGACGTTCTGGTGGACCTGCAGGAACGTCGTGAGGCATTCGATGTCCTGTTCAACGGGCCCGCGGGAAGAATTTCCGAAGCTCCGTTTCTTCGCCAGGCCGCAACTCAGGCACTGGTCAGCGAAGCACTCTCAACCGCACGCCACGAGCGGGACCGCGGCAGCCGGGATTCCCAGCTGCATTCGTCCTGCCTGGATCTGGCCATCCAGCTAGATCCCGGCGTTGCCCGCAGGCCCCTATGGCGGGCTCTCACCAACACGAACCCTAGCAGTTCGACCCAGTGGCTCAGGACGATGGGACTCGCCCGCCGCCTCCGCGGACGGTTCACATCGCAAGTGAGATGGAATCGCTGGCATCGGAACGGAGTCTACTGACATGCGAGGGTTCACCCGTCCGGCTGATGTTTACGAGGATGAGTCCTCCGGCGCGTGTCAGGCCTGCCCTCGGCAGCCTGACGCAGCCGACAGCGGGAGCATTGCC
>NZ_JBFUHM010000192.1:0-513 GCF_056402395.1 Peribacillus sp. P4_B1 | reverse complement strand
GCCGCGAACACCTCGCGAAGAACGGCGGCATGACGGCGGGCATACGCGCCATGGTCATCAACACCGGCAATGCCAATGCCGGAACCGGCGACGACGGCCTGAGCCGAGCGCACGCCACCTGCATCGCGCTGGCCCGCCTGCTGGATCTCGCGCCCGAACAGGTTTTGCCGTTTTCCACCGGCGTGATCATGGAGCCCTTGCCTAACGACCGCATCGCGGCGGGCCTGCCGGCCGCGCTGGCTGATGCGAAGGAAAACAACTGGGGCAATGCGGCTGAAGCCATCATGACCACCGACACGGTGGCAAAGGCTTTTTCCAAACGCATCAAGCTTTCGGGCGCCGAAGTCACTATCACCGGCATTAGCAAGGGCGCCGGCATGATACGGCCGAATATGGCCACCATGCTGGGTTTCATGGCGACCGACGCCTGCGTGGCCCAGCCGCTCATGGCGCAGCTGGCCCGGGAACTGGCGGAGGGCTCGTTCAACCGCGTGACGGTGGACGGCGACACCT
>NZ_JBFUHM010000191.1:0-513 GCF_056402395.1 Peribacillus sp. P4_B1 | reverse complement strand
CGAGAACGCCCCCACGGTGAGCGACACCACCGAGCTGACCTCGCTGATACGCCTGGCGCTGTCGCGCGCCATCGTCCAGCATATTTTCCCGGGCGAGGAGGAACTGCAGGTCATTGGCCTGGACAGCTCGCTCGACCGCGTGCTGCTGCAGGCCCTGAGCAACAGCGCCGGCCTGGAGCCGGGCCTGGCCGACAGGCTGCTGCGCGAAGCCCAGCAGGCCATGGACCGGCAAGCCGGCCTGGGCCTGGCCCCCGTGCTGGTGGTGCAGCACCCATTGCGCGTGCTGCTGGCGCGCTTCCTGCGCCGCAGCCTGCCGCAACTCAAGGTGCTGTCGCACGCTGAGATACCCGACACCCGCACCATCAAAGTGACCGCCACGATTGGAGCCGCCCTGTGAACACCCCGAATTCCGCCGACGCCGCGACCACCTGCCAGGTCGTCGCGCCCTCCAGCCGCGAGGCGCTGCGCCTGGTGCGCGAACGCCTGGGCCCTGATGCCGTGGTGCTGTCGAAC
>NZ_JBFUHM010000190.1:0-516 GCF_056402395.1 Peribacillus sp. P4_B1 | reverse complement strand
CGAACGGGCTGGGCACCCCCATCGAAGGACGCCAGGCCGTTTTTGTCCGCGGAGCCGAGCATTTCAACGAGGCGCTGGCACCCCTGTCGTGTTCAGGGGCACCGATTCTGCACCCGGTCACCCGCCGGGTGCTTGGGTCCATTTCCTTCGCCTGCGACACCGGTTTGGACAACCCGCTCATGCTGGCCATGGCCCGCGAAGCCGGCGGCCAGATCGAACGCCGACTGCTCGATCTCGGCAGCGCGACGGGACTCGCCCTGGGGATGTCGCAACTGCGTCTGAGCTCCTCCAAGGCCCCGGTCATCATGCTCGACGCCCTGGCTGTCATGACCAACGTCTCCGGACTGGCCGTGATGAGCAGCGAACTGCACACCACCTTGTGGGAACAATTGCGTGGCCTCGAGTGGACCGGCGCCAAGCAAACCATCGAAATTCCCTCCCTGAACGTCGATGCCACGGTCCAGCGAATTGACGATGCCGGCGGGAGCTCGGCCTTCGCCCTGGAGCTCTCCCGGG
>NZ_JBFUHM010000189.1:0-522 GCF_056402395.1 Peribacillus sp. P4_B1 | reverse complement strand
CTCCTAATTCTCTCATCAAGCGACGAACACACTTATGATTGACAACGATTCCCTCTCTGAATAAAGCTCGAGTCATCCGCTTATATCCGTAGTACGGATGTATCTTATGAATAGCTAATATATGTTCTTTTATCCATAGGTTTTTCTCAAGTCTCCGAGACTGTTTAGACTGAGTCTTCCGCCATTTATAATAGCCAGCTCTTGAAACTTCACCGATTTTTATTAGCCACGCGAGTGGGTGTGTTTTCCTCAATTCATCAATCAATTGAAACCTTTCGGCTTTCAGGACCATTCCTTCCCATGTAGATTTGGATTKCGCTTTTTTAAATAGTCCACCTGCGCTTTCAGATAAGCATTTTCTTCTTCTACACTAGTAAAATTCTTACGGTTCCATACACCACGTTGGTCTTCAAAAGGCTCATTATTTTGCACTTTCTTTACCCAATTCGCTATTTGTGCATCACTTTTGATACCAAATCGCTCACGAAGCCGACGATATGACCAGCCTTCCTCCAACTTCAA
>NZ_JBFUHM010000188.1:0-523 GCF_056402395.1 Peribacillus sp. P4_B1 | reverse complement strand
GTTCCATACTTATTCGTTTAGGTATTTCTTTTTTACCTAGTTCGTCACCTATATTTTTTAACGTGGTTTTTCCTGATCTCGCGATGTCTGTTATTGTAGCTTGAACCTTCTGAACCTGCTTTTGTGCAAATTCCTTACTGTAAGGGACGAACTTTGTACCGCTTGCTACTTTATCGGCGACCTTCGCCGCTCCAGCCACACCGCCGATTCCGAGTGCCATCAACAGGCCGTTCTGGCGCTGTTCCTCGGTTAGCTGGTTGCCGAACATGTGGATTGTCAACACTAAATCAAACAACTTTTTTAAGGGATAATTTTTTATATTCTAGAGGACTTAAGTAGCCAAGAGTTCCATGAATTCTTAGCTTATTAAACCAGTTCACATAGTCTCCAAATTCGAGCGTTAGCTGGGATAAGTTCGTAAACTTTTTTTGATTGGCGAACTCAGTCTTAATGATTTTAAAGGTCGCTTCCGCGACGGCGTTATCATATGGACAACCTTTCATACTAATACTAAGTGAACGGC
>NZ_JBFUHM010000187.1:0-525 GCF_056402395.1 Peribacillus sp. P4_B1 | reverse complement strand
CTTCGTTGCCCGGCTGCGCCACCGCATCGCCGCGCTCAAGGTGGGCCACGCGCTGGAACAAGGCATAGAAATGGGCCCCGTGGTTGACCAGGGCCAGCTTGAGCTGAACCAGTCGTATCTTGAGATAGGGCGCAACGAGGGCGCCGAGCATGTCTGGGGCGGCGAACTGCTGGAACGCCCGACACCGGGGCATTACATGAACCCGGCGCTTTTCCTGGCCCGGCCGGAGCACCGCATTGCGCGTGAAGAGATTTTCGGCCCCGTGGCATGCGTGCTGCAGGCCGATGACTTTGACCACGCGTTGGCCCTGGCCAACGACACGCCTTTCGGCCTGTGCGCGGGCATCTGCACTACCTCCCTCAAGCACGCCATGCATTTCAAGCGCCACGCCGAGGTCGGCATGACCATGGTGAACCTGCCCACGGCGGGTGTCGACTTTCACGTGCCCTTCGGCGGGCGCAAGGGATCCAGCTACGGCCCGCGCGAGCAAGGCCGTTACGCCGCGGAGTTTTACACCACCGTCAA
>NZ_JBFUHM010000186.1:0-539 GCF_056402395.1 Peribacillus sp. P4_B1 | reverse complement strand
GGATAACGGGGCATGGTGTAGCTGCCGGCATTGGCGGCCACGGCGACGGAAACGCGGGGCGCCTCCGTCAGCAGCATGAAGCGATGCACGAACTGCCCGCCGGCTGAGTGGCCGAAGAGCAGATAGTCGGACGCCGTGAGCCCCTCGTCGGCACGGACAAAATCGAAAAGATGCTCAATGATCTGGAAGGACCATTTGCTGCGGTCGCGCGTCTCGATGCCGCCCATATTGAACAGCCGGGAAGAAAATCGCGCCTCGTCGAACTCCGGGGCCAGCACGATGAGCTTGTTTTTCTCGGCAAAAGGCATCCAGTTGTCGCGCATGCGCGAACCCTGGCGCTCCGCGCCATGGATCACCATCATCACCCTGGCATCGGGGCCGGCGCTGCGCGCCTTGTAGTAGTGCACGGTGACGGGCTTGTCCGCGAAATAGCCCTTGTCAGTGAAGACAAAGCTCTGCGGCTCGCCGGCCACCATGCCACCCGCCCAGGCCAGGCAGGCCTGCAGAAGCAGAACGCAGAGGATGACTATCTTCTTCAT
>NZ_JBFUHM010000185.1:0-540 GCF_056402395.1 Peribacillus sp. P4_B1 | reverse complement strand
CTCCAAATCCATATCCACTACCCATGTATAACCTTCGGTTATATAGGACTTTGCCTTTCGAACCGCCTGGTGCCCTTGTTTGTTAGGGCGAAATCCATAGCTATTCTCCGAAAAGGTTGAGTCATATATCTTGGTCAATATTTGGGCAATGGCTTGTTGAATGAAACGGTCTAGAACGGTTGGAATACCCAATAACCGAACTCCGCCGTTTGGTTTCGGGATTTCGATACGACGGACGGGCTGCGGTTGATAGGTACCCTGTAAAAGGGCAGTTTTCATGTTGTACCATTCGGTTGCGAGGTGCGGTCTCAGGTTTTGAACCGGCATTCCATCTACACCATGGCTTCCCTTATTTCTTTCTACACGCTTCAATGCCTGTATTAAGTTTTCCCTCTCTAGTATCTGTTCCATTAACATCGTTGATATCCTTTCTACGTGGATAAATGGTCTATTTGTGCCTTTATCTGCTCCACCCTTTTGAAGTTCCCCGTGTATTCACCACTTCTTCCTTCAAATAAGTTCCGTTAGGAATTGTTTGTG
>NZ_JBFUHM010000184.1:0-542 GCF_056402395.1 Peribacillus sp. P4_B1 | reverse complement strand
GAAGTGCTGTAGGTGAGCGTTATCCGTGCGCGCAGAATGTCGGCCGCAATTCGAGCCGTGGAATGGGTGGGTCTATCTCGAATTCGGGTAGCAAAGCAGGTAGTCAGCCCGTGGCGGCGAACAGGACGAGTGGTCTACAAACTCAAGAGGAGTAGGGCACACTCGTGTGCAGCAGAAGGCCATCGAATTTACTTGGGGAGACCACAGACAACCAAGTCGCTAGAAGGTCTCACCATGTATGACGAGAAGTTGATGGTCCTGCGCCCTTTCTTACCAACTGGCAGGCTTTCTCACGCCGAATTTGCCGGGAAGGCAGCGATTCCAAGGGATTCTGCACCTGGTCTCGGTAGAAGGCAGCGGCCATGAGTGAGCTCAAGCAGCGCCGACGCACACAAACTCCGATTCCAAAGGCGGGTCAAGCCCGCGTTCCGCTACGCACGCAACCATCCGCGAAGCCCCAACATTCGGTGTGGGACGACGCATCTCGACATAACATCGCAGCTCCAAGGAGCGCGGCCACCTTACGATGGAAGGGTTTCGTT
>NZ_JBFUHM010000183.1:0-542 GCF_056402395.1 Peribacillus sp. P4_B1 | reverse complement strand
CAAGGAGCCCTTGACCACCGCTGCTGTCGCGGCGGAGGTCTTGGCCATATTGGCGAAACCGGCCTTCGATCCGGTCGCGATCACTGTCAGCGTCTTTCCGACGTGGGCACTGGTCGGCTTATAGGTGCTGCTTGTGGCTCCGAGGATGACGACGCCGCCGGCCTTCCACTGGTAGGCCAGGCTCACCGGWGCCGGACCCCAGGTTCCGGGGACGGCGGTAAGSGTCGAACCGACCTTCGCKGYRCCAGTGATSGTAGGGRCCGCCCCCGAAAGGGAACCCTTGAASGCTGCCACCCAYAGGGCCGGCGCGCCTGGGGYCAARACATAGYCYWTCTTCGCCCGCGCGCTCACGATGACGACCCAGGTCCCGGGATACGTACCCGCAGCCACGACCTGCCCGTCCACAAGGTACTCGACACCGGTCGTGGCGGGAACCGTGTAGGTGTCGTCCTTAGTCCCGACCTTGTCAGTGAAAGTCACTGCCGCGGGAGAGACCAGGAACGGGGTCGCCTTAAACGTCGTCGACCATGATGCCAAGGCAC
>NZ_JBFUHM010000182.1:0-548 GCF_056402395.1 Peribacillus sp. P4_B1 | reverse complement strand
GCCAAGACCCCGGAAGCCGAAGTCACCGTCAGATTCGGCAGGGTGAACGAGCCGCTGTCGAGTTCGCCGTGCCATGGACGTATCGCAATGTCCAGCTCGAGAATGCCTGCATCCAGCCGTGAATCGCCCGCGGCAATCGGCTTGAGCGGCTCCGCCGTCGGACCTCGCAACAGCTGCTTCCTTGGTGATCGGGGCCGGYACGCAGTAGAGCTTCMRGYCCTGCAAYGRCGTCGTCCAGCCGCGGGCCGCGCACCAGTCGTCGAGCTCGTACAAGTGCCAGTCGGGCAGCGTCTGCCGATCAAGGATTGAGTCGTCCTCGGCGGTCCGAACCTTTGAGACGGCGGGGACTGCCGCGGCGCCTCTGAGGTGCCCCAAACCGTAGCCGAGGGGCGCGCACCTGACCCCAAAGACCGCTGGATGCGCCCAGACAAGTCGCCTCCGGCTCGCCGTCACACAACAGCACGGCACCGTTCGTGTCCGCCACCGGGCGTGGCTCTCGTACCGAGGAACACGATGTCCCAGAGCGGATGATTCGGGTCGTCGATGAC
>NZ_JBFUHM010000181.1:0-549 GCF_056402395.1 Peribacillus sp. P4_B1 | reverse complement strand
GTAGCTGTTGTAGGCCTGCCACGTCGTATCCGAGGTCTGGAACATGACGTCTGAGTGAGCGGCGTCGTCGCGGACCACGAAAGGAATGACGCTGACGCCGGTGGCATCATTGCGCACGAGCCGTGCGATATACACTCCGGAAACGGCCGACCCCGGGACCTGCCAGGACGCTGAGACTGCCCAGTTCCCGCAGTCAATCAATCCGGTGGCGGAGAGCGTCGCGCACGCCGGCTGGGTCTGCGGAAGCGAAGCGCTCGGCAGCACGTTCGCCGCGACTTTCCGGGCGCCCAGCCCCTGGTAATAGCCAAGGCGGTAGACATCGATGTGGTACGAAGTGGACGGCGTCTTGACCTTGAATTTCACGGTGTCGCCAATGTTGACGCTCATGGACGTGGAATAGCCCTGGATCGTGCTGCTGCCCGCGCCGGAAACCTGCCACTCCGAGGCCGGGTTGCCCGGCTGGGTGTTTTCGCAGGCTACTTTGCTCACAATCGGGACGGTGCATGGCCCTGCCGCAGTCGCCGCCGGGACGCCCAGGACGGACAATGC
>NZ_JBFUHM010000180.1:0-551 GCF_056402395.1 Peribacillus sp. P4_B1 | reverse complement strand
TTTATTATATAGATGGATTTATATTCACTTAACTCCTTCTTTTTCTTATCTAAAAGTAACTGACGCATTCTAAACATCGTAGATGAACAGAGTAAAATGCTAATAAGTTGCCCATACAAGTGACACTCTAAGCGTTCCCTCTTAATCTCTATGCACTTGTCAATTTGAAAGAAAGAATTTCAATCTGCCAACGTAACGAATACAGTTCATGAATATGTTCCGTTAGAACGTCTTCTAAAGAAAGATTTGTAATAATATGTTCATTCCACTTAATCGTTTGCTTCGGTCTTTATAGGTAATGCCCTTCTTCTTTTCTTTTTTTGCTTGTTCTTTCAATCTTTTCTCTGTTTGTACCTCAGTTAGTCGATGAATAATCACTCGGGCGGGTAGTTTTTGAACCCTGTACAGAGAATGTGTGAAGTATTAGAAATCCCAAGAAGCAGCCATTATCAGTCTCTTCAACTTGTCGTATCCAATCGCGAACAGGAAAACAAAGAACTAACGAATAAAATGAATCTCATTTACCTAGAAAGCAAGGGACAGTATGGTGC
>NZ_JBFUHM010000179.1:0-556 GCF_056402395.1 Peribacillus sp. P4_B1 | reverse complement strand
ACTTTCATCGTCGTCACCCAGAGCAAGAAATTCATATCTTCGGAGACACCGTCTCCGGCTGGCCATTCCCCGTTACGAATCATGGGTCCTTGCGCCCCACCGAGCTAAATGTGCTGTACAACCGGACAATTGCGAGCCTGGCGCTTTCGTTCACCAACATCAGCTTGGTTGCCGAGGAGCTCATGGCTGCGGGGAATGTACCTGTCCTGAACGATCATCCATTCTCCCGGGCCGACCTATCCGCTCCTCACGCAATCTGGGCGCCAGCCACACCCTCAGCAATTGCCGACGGCCTGTCCTCTGCTGTTACCGCCACGGATATCGACGTCCGCGCCCAGCTCCTGGCTGAAACCGTTCGCAAGGACTGGCGCAAACCGTCAACGCGTGTTTGTCAGGAAATCGAACGGGTCTGCAGTCCACCTCCCACTCGTCAGGCCTTGTACGACGCAACAGGGGTGGGCTCATGACCTGGCACCGCCTGGCCCTGACGCGATCTTCTGTCATGGGTCATAGCGATGCCGCCAGCAGACCTATCCTGCCGATTAGGCTCGTAGCC
>NZ_JBFUHM010000178.1:0-561 GCF_056402395.1 Peribacillus sp. P4_B1 | reverse complement strand
GTCGGATGCTGTCCGAGATCAGCTTTGCCAAGCATGTCACGATCATGTCACGGTCTGACGGTGCAATAGCTCGCCTGATGATACATTGCTTAGTTCGGTTGCGCGGCACTTGTGCGAGACTTCTGAACTGAGGCGGCGCCTGCTTTCGACTGGTCATCGCCGATCACTGCCCCAAAGCTTTATGCGCCGGCAGCGGGGGGCGGCTCAGCCGAAGCGGCTGGGAACTCGTTGTCCGGACGGTGTGAAACACTTCCTCAGACGCTACAGATAGGGCAGCGTCGAACTCCAGGTCTGTGGCAGCCCTCACTGTCGGCGACGGAACCTTGGCTGGTGCGGGTGGCGATTTTTCAGGCGGTTGCGAAGGGCCGGTTCGCCAGCTCTTGATGACCCACCCTTCGTGTGATCGCTGCCTCATATGACTGTGAGCTGGAGAAATTACGATGTTGTTGGAGTCCAGAGCTGCGATGGCCGCCAGGCCTGGTTCGCGGCGAAGCTGAAGGAGGACAGCTTCCTGGGCTGTTTCCTTCATGAACTTCATCCGGTTCTAGCACACTATGATTC
>NZ_JBFUHM010000177.1:0-561 GCF_056402395.1 Peribacillus sp. P4_B1 | reverse complement strand
GCCCCTGAGCTGTAGACCTTTAACATGGAGCCTGAGTAGTCCAGGGCGACGGCGACCTTGGCCTTTTGACCGTTCAGCCCGGAGCGATCGACGGCCTGTGATGCGGTTTTGGCCAGTGAGAGAAGGCCCGGGGCCTTTTCGCTTATCTTGTCGAGGGAAAGTGCCATGTTTGAGTCCTTTTCGATGAGTATTGCCTACAATATGGCTACAAATGGGGCGGAAATTTGCGCTTTTCTTCGAATCGTGGCGGCCACCTCTTGAACTGGCCTGCCTAATTGCGGCATTCCACCCCCATTAATTCGCGAGCCCTCTTGAGTTGCCCTTCGCCAAGATAGCGCAAGACTATCCACCTAGTGCCACGTTCGACATTAAGACCACGCTTTTGTGCATCATGCCAGCATCGAGAGTTGTTGCGTATGAGCCAGCCCCCTGGACGGCGCCCGTAGGCGCGGGCCGCTTGGCGCGAAGCTGATCGCCTCCTTGAGGGATCACTTACATCGACGAAACAGTCTGACGAAAATGAATCGAAGTGGTTGCAAGGCCATATACTCCCCATGGCGC
>NZ_JBFUHM010000176.1:0-577 GCF_056402395.1 Peribacillus sp. P4_B1 | reverse complement strand
GCGCCACCGCAGGACCCGGGGAAATCCTGAACGGGGACGACTCCCGGATGGTCATTCCCCTATGCTGTAGGGGATCCATCTGGGGAGATGGGTCGCATGCAACGAGGGGGACAAGTTGCGTTCAGACTTTGGCGGCCGGGACTATCCGGCTGGGGACGACTCACGCTTCTATGAAGGCGCCCCACGGGGCGGCGTCCGCCGCTCCGCCAGCGGGCGAATTCCACAGTGGGCAGTCGACGAGGCCCTGGGCAAGCTCGAGGACCCTGCCCCGTGGCGCGAAGTCCCCGGCGCTGGCGGCAAAACTCCGAAAATTGTCCGGCCCCGCCGGAAGCGGCCACGGCGCGCACGTCACTGGGGCAAATCCGGCACCTTTGTTGCCATTGCCCTGATCGTGGGGTTGAACTTCCTCCCTCCGCTGTTCGAGCAGTTTGTAATGGCCCCTGTGCGCCCCTACCTGCCCGGCGCCACCGCGCCGCCGCCCGGGGTTGACGCCGCAAATTCCCCGCTGGGAAGGCCGCCGGTCAGCAGCGGCTCGCATGCTTATGCACTGCATCCGGCCCCGGACGGAGTTCAGGGC
>NZ_JBFUHM010000175.1:0-587 GCF_056402395.1 Peribacillus sp. P4_B1 | reverse complement strand
CTCGACTCTCCAATCACAAGGTCACCTCCCTTCAAGCCGTTCATGATCCCGTCGGCGCACCACTGCACGACGGGCAGCGCCCCTTCAGACGCTGATCGCGGATTAACCGAGCCACACGAAACAACGGAACCCCGGCGGCGGGGGCGGTGGTGGTTGCCGGACCCGGGGTGCGGGGGCGAGCCCGGGCCTGCCTTGCTCAGCCGTGTGAATGACAGAGCTATTTGGTGGTGCTATTTGGCGCGTGACTGGTGCACGCCCGCATAATCAAGCGATCCCGTCCACGTTGGTCCAAGTACCAGTCCGCCTGATTACAACAGTGGGTCGGTGAGTGCGGTCACCAGCCGAAGCGGTGCCCGGAGCGTGGGTTATGGTTGCTGCCCGCGCGTGACAGCTGTCGCTCGGAGGTTTTCATGTGAGGCAACAAGTGGGCAAATCGCTCGACACCGTGATCACGGTGATGAACGCCGTTTTCAGCGTGATCTTCCTTGCAGACTTCATCTACCGGGTCGTCACCGCGGCATCGCCGGGCGGCTATGTCTTCAAGCACTTCGGCTGGGCCTACATCTTGGCCAGCTTGCCTTTCGAAC
>NZ_JBFUHM010000174.1:0-589 GCF_056402395.1 Peribacillus sp. P4_B1 | reverse complement strand
GATCAGCGCGGCGAATTTCTCTTGTACTAGCTCACGGCGATCTTCCATTTCTTTCGGGAAGTTCACCAAGGAATACTTTGAAAAATCAAGCATTTGCCGCACTTCGAACAATCTGCCCATAAAAAATAATTGGTACTCTTGAAAATCTTCCCGCATGCCGGGCGGCATTGAAAAAAGAAACTCGCTTCCGTTGGTCGCGATCAACTGGGTACCAATTCGGGCGGGCATTGCTTGCAGTTCTTGAAGCGTGAGAGCGTCGCTAGTTGCGGTCAAAAGGTTATTGACTGCTGCACTAACTTCGGGGTCGGGATGATCTGAGCGCATGGTGAGCATGTTCCTTTGATGGCATCTAGAGCATACTGGCAACAGATATTTTTCTAGCTGACCATCTGACCGATGCGCTCTCGGCATTAAAAAACCCTCCGATTAGGGGAGGGTTTACTTAACATCACAAAGATCGTGGTGTTATGACAACGAGACTCTAACTACATAGTTGTAATAACGAGTCCGGAATATACATCGTGGAACCTAAAGATAAAGACCGGGTCCCCGGCATTCTGGATTCCAGCGCCTTTGCTGTCTGCTTTGC
>NZ_JBFUHM010000173.1:0-592 GCF_056402395.1 Peribacillus sp. P4_B1 | reverse complement strand
GGCTACTCAGGCTGGCGGAACCGGGTTTTTGAGCTAAGGCGGGGTAGTTCCGGCCGTTGGTGCGGTGCGTCAGGCTGCCAGGGCCAGTGCTGGGGCCGCGGACGCCGCGTAGCCCGGCGTCAGGATACTGATCCGATAGTCGCGCTGGAGCGGGTCCACGTGCGCCGGCAGGTGGTGCGACTTTGCGCACGCGCGAAGCTCTCCCATGGCGTCGGGGTCAGTCTGTGCACGGGTCACATCGAGTACCAGCGCCAGTCCGGAGGCGAGCGAGGTGGCGCGCTGGACCACGTCATACAGTCCATGGACGCTCTGGACCGTCACGTGGCCCTGGACCCTTACGTGGGCCTTGGCGCCGTCGAGGTCCACGCTGACCAGCACCCGCAGCTTCTCGTTCACAAAGTTCTCCGCTCCAAAACGGGGCCACCACGCTGTGGCCCCCGACAACGATAGACGCAATGTGACCTGGATAACAACACCATCCGTGAGTCGGGCGCCGTGCGGAAGGCTGACGGCAGCGACGGCGCAAGGCCGGTATGGACTTTGGAGCAGCGGACGGGCGCTGGAAAAGTTCGGGGTCGGTGGCGTCATGTAC
>NZ_JBFUHM010000172.1:0-592 GCF_056402395.1 Peribacillus sp. P4_B1 | reverse complement strand
GAGTGGATGCGGCCAGAAGACCCTTGAACGTCAATGTCCAGGAGGAGGCGGCATCGGGGGCCAGCGCATAGCCTGCCCGCGCCTTCGCGGTGACTGTTACTGTGCCCGTTCCGGGGTACGTGCCTGCGGACGTAACCTTGCCGTTGACGAGATAGTCGACGCCGGACGTCGCCGGGATCGTGTAGGTGTCACCCGCGGTGCCGTCCTTCTCAGTAAAAGTTGCTGCCGCCGGCGACACCACAGTCGGAGGTGCTTCGTCGATGACCGTGACGGTTTTCAGTGTCTGGAAGAAGCTGGAGCCATTGCCCCAAGTGTCACGCAGTGGGTAAAGCACCACCTCCCACTGTCCGGTTGCGGCGCCCTGCGGGATGGTAATGGTGTGCTTCCAGATGCCGTCCTGCATCGTCMCGGAGACCAGTGTCATGCCGCCAAAGCCCTGGCTTTGGCCACCCCCATAGACCCAGCCCCACGGGTCAGGGTCGACCCAGTTGGCAATCATGGTCGGCGATTGCACAGCTGTGGCGTCGACCAAGTGAATGGTGACGTTGATCGTTGCCGGACCCTTGTAAAGATTGAGGTTTGTCCACGTGAC
>NZ_JBFUHM010000171.1:0-597 GCF_056402395.1 Peribacillus sp. P4_B1 | reverse complement strand
GACCAGAGCCGGATCAGCGGCTCCTACCACCTGGCTGAACGCGGGCTGCTTGCCACCAGCGCCGCCGAACACGGACCCATCCTGGCCGCCCTCATTGCCGGGGACCGGAAGCTCGCCGAGTCCCTCATGGTCGAACACCTCAGCTACTCGCTTCCCTAACCTCACTGCCCCAACCACCAGGACGTCCGGGCCGCTTCCCCGGCCCGCACGGGCACCTCCAACGCCGCCCCGGGCTGCAGCGCTGGCGGCAGTTCCGTCGCCACACCATCGAACACCCCTCCCGGCGTCGGAAATGCCCCGCAGGACCCGCACGGCCGCAACCCCCTGCAGCGCCCGGCATCCCCAGTGCGACGCCCACCTTCGGCACCCGGGCGCTACTGAGCGCCAAATAATCTCGCGGAACATTTTGCTTGACGTACATCACATCGGACCCCAAGATGGTTATATATAACCCGTTACCGATAGTTGATACCCCAAGCGAGCCAATGGGGTATGGCTTCCGCAACAGAGACAGGACGATCAATGTCAAATGTGGTGTCGCTCCAGCTTCCCCCAGGGACTCAACAGCCTTCACATGCGGCCGTCGTCATCATCGGC
>NZ_JBFUHM010000170.1:0-610 GCF_056402395.1 Peribacillus sp. P4_B1 | reverse complement strand
AGTGTGTTTGGGTGATTTATACTCGCGATAGCCCTCTTTATTGGTTGTTGAGTACTTTAATAGCTCTCCCGAAGGACAAAGGTAACAATCAAAATGTTCATCGTATACATAGTCCTGTTTGCGGAAAAATCCTTCTTTGGTGCGAGGACGTGTATAAGGTAAAGTCGGTATGATTTCTTTGTTAAATAGGTAGCTTGTAATCGCTGGTGTTTTATAAGCTGCATCTGCGGCAACGGCTTCCGGTTTTCCAATTTTCTCAATCACTTGTCAACTAGTGGCTCTAAGATCTGACTGTCATGTATATTTCCAGGTGTTACAATTGTTCCTAATACAAAACCGTTGCGGTCTGCGGCCGCGGAATGAATAGGCAAACTGTTTTGTTCGTTCATTTTTCACATAGTAGCCACTCTCAGAATCCGTTGTACTTTCTTTAATCTCTTTGGTCTCTTCTTTATCAAATTTATCTGATGGAAAAGGCTTCTTTCCATGGTTTTCACGATCTTGATTGATTTCTTCTTGAAGACGCCCTTGATACGCTCGTGTTTCTTTACGAACGATTTTCTTTTCAAATTTCCGTTTATTCGCACTGGCTTTCACATGTGTGTGTGTG
>NZ_JBFUHM010000169.1:0-614 GCF_056402395.1 Peribacillus sp. P4_B1 | reverse complement strand
GCCAACTCGTGGAACGCTTCAGCCCGGCCTGGCGCGCAAATTCCCAACGTAAGACTCACCGGCGGGTTGTGGTCTAGTTGAAACTTTCAGAACGCATTCAGGCGGCAAAAGACAAGGCTCAGCCTGCAGCCGCCCCAGGCGCCGCCTCCGTAGTCTCGATTGCTTCCACAACGGCTCCCCCGGCTGCACGCCGTGTGCCTGCCCCGCGTATGCCGGCCCCGACTTCTGTGCCTGCAGTACGCCGCGAACGGCCGGCGGCGCCCGCCCGGGCGACGCGGCCACCCGGCGCGTCCGGTGAGCCCGAAGGCTTCCATCCCAAGACCCACCAGCCCGTAGACGCTTTTGCAGCGATCAAACAGCGCGCCGCGACGGCGCTGTTCGAAAAGATGGGAGCCCGCTTCAACGACTCAGCCATCACGGAGGGCGAGCTGCGCAGCTCGGCCCGGGAGGAGCTCATCCGCATCATCGATGCGGAGCAAGTCCCGCTCACGTCGGACGAACGCTCGCGTTTGGTCCGGGACGTAGCCGACGACGTACTCGGGTACGGTCCGTTGCAGCGGCTCCTGGACGATCCGGACGTCACGGAAATCATGGTGAACCGGATGGACCAGATC
>NZ_JBFUHM010000168.1:0-615 GCF_056402395.1 Peribacillus sp. P4_B1 | reverse complement strand
TTACGACCAGATTGCGCGCATCGTTTCGGCCATGGGCTGCAGCCTTGTGATTGAAGAGGCTCCCCGGCATCGCGTGGCGGAAGACGAGCCGCCCCCCTATGCGCCGAAATGGTAGGCGGGCAAATACCATGGTGACCTTCCGCCGCCCCCGCAGCAGCCCAGGTTCCGGCACGCTGACGGTGTGGGCCAATGGAGAGCCCCTCGGCAACTGGTCCGTTGCCGACGGTGAGCATCGCTTCCAGTACGACGAAAAGTGGCTGCAGTCCCCCTCTTTACGCCAGTTGTCGCTTTCATTGCCTTTCATGCCCGGCAACCTGCCGCATCGCGGCGAGGTGGTGCATAACTTCTTTGACAACCTGCTGCCCGACAGCGATGCCATACGCCGGCGGCTGCGTGACAAGTTCGCCACGGGCGGTACGGCCGCATTTGAATTGCTGGCCGCCGTGGGACGCGACTGTGTGGGCGCGGTGCAACTGCTGCCGCCGGGGATGGAGCCCGAGGGCTTTGACCGCATTGAGGCACGGCCGCTGGACGAAGCCGGCGTGGAGCAAGCCATCGATAACGCGGTCACGGCCGGGCGGGTGCTGGGCCAGCAGCAGGAAGACGACTTTCGTA
>NZ_JBFUHM010000167.1:0-632 GCF_056402395.1 Peribacillus sp. P4_B1 | reverse complement strand
TGATCCTGGTGGGCGTGAGCCGCAGCGGCAAGACGCCGACTTCGCTCTACCTTGCCATGCAATACGGCCTCAAGGCCTCGAATTACCCGCTGATCCCGGAAGATTTCGAGCGCCGCCAGCTGCCGCCGGCGCTGGTGCCGCACCGCAAGAAGATCTTCGGCCTGACCATCGCGCCTGAGCGCCTGGCGCAAATACGCAATGAACGCCGGCCCAACTCGAAATACGCGAGCCTGGAGAACTGCCGCGACGAAATCCACGAAGCCGAGGCCATGATGCGCCGCGAAGGCATACGCTGGCTCTCGACCACCACCAAGTCGATCGAAGAGATTTCGACCACCATCCTGCAGGAAATCCGGCCCGAGCGGCTCGAGTACTGAACCGGCCTTATTTGGTCAGTTCCACCAGCATGCGCGCCAGCAGGTAAAAGCGCGGAACGATGCTGTCGATCTCGGCGTACTCGTTTTCCGTATGGATTTCACCGCCCACAATGCCGAACCCGTCCAGCGTGGGCGTGCCCACCCCGGCCGACAGGCTGGCGTCGGCCGCGCCGCCGCTGCCTTCCAGCGTCAGCTTGCGGCCGATTTCACCGTAGATCGCCTGGGCCTTGGCCGCCAGCACGTCCTGTTTGGGGG
>NZ_JBFUHM010000166.1:0-640 GCF_056402395.1 Peribacillus sp. P4_B1 | reverse complement strand
ATGTGAAAGATGAACGAACAAAACAGTTTGCCTATTCATTCCACGCGGCCGCAGACCGCAACGGTTTTGTATTGGGAACGATTGTAACACCTGGAAATATACATGACAGTCAGATCTTAGAGCCACTAGTTGAACAAGTGATTGAGAAAGTTGGAAAACCGGAAGCCGTTGCCGCAGATGCAGCTTATAAAACACCAGCGATTACAAGCTACCTATTTAACAAAGAAATCATACCRGCTTTACCTTWTACACGTCCTCGCACCAAAGAAGGATTTTTCCGCAAACAGGACTATGTATACGATGAACATTTTGATTGTTACCTTTGTCCTTCGGGAGAGCTATTAAAGTACTCAACAACCAATAAAGAGGGATAAATCACCCAAACACACTTGTGCGACATGCTCATTTTTATCTCAGTGTACAGAAAGCAAAGACCATCAAAAAGTGGTGATACGGCATATTTGGCAAACACATGTGGAAGAAGCAGATCATCTGCGTCATCATCAAGATGTAAAAACTATATATGCGAAACGTAAAGAAACGATTGAGCGTGTATTCGCAGATGCAAAAGAAAAGCATGGTATGCGTTGGACAACTTTAAGGGGACTTAAAAAATTGTCGATGCAGGCGATGCTTATTT
>NZ_JBFUHM010000165.1:0-642 GCF_056402395.1 Peribacillus sp. P4_B1 | reverse complement strand
GGTATCTGGGAATCGTGGCCTGCCGCGGCGACTCCGCACACAGCGGCCAGCAGCTCATGTCGCTCCCGACGTTCCCGGCTCGCGCGGTGGCACGGGACCGGTCGATGGAACCCGACTCTTCGTGGTGGTGGGGAATTGATTCCGAGCCGTAGATGAAAAGGGGGCCGCGCTCTGAGGTTGCCACCGCCGTCTTCAACGTGCCCGACGACCGTGTCATTTCCGGCAGCCTGCCGACCGATGGACGCGGCCAGGTCATTGTCGAAACCGATGAGTCACCGGGGTGCCGCAGCTGCGTGTCGCGGATTCGAGGGGGAAGGATCGCCCCGTTCAAGGATCCGTGACATCCCCGTCGCCGGTCCCCTGGAGTAACCGGTTCCACGAACCATAAAAGAGTCGGGCGACAAGGATGGTGGACCAGGACACCGGCCAGGTCTTGGACGTGGCCTACGGCCGGCACATCGACAACGCCCAGGCCCAGCGTATGCTCCGCGGGCCGGCTGGCGGAGATATTCGCGGTCGATGACTCCACCGCGGTAAGAGCGGAACTCCAGACCCTCGTTGAAGATTGACGGACGAGCGGGACCAACAAGGTCTACCGAACCGGTGCCGGGTGGAAAGCATCCAGGATCCTCACCGTCAGAG
>NZ_JBFUHM010000164.1:0-671 GCF_056402395.1 Peribacillus sp. P4_B1 | reverse complement strand
CCTTATAACACTCGTTGCATAGAGGAAATCTGGACGGTTGCGACGGCTGTTTTGTCGGGGGCGACGGCCCGGAACGGCTCCCCGGGACGGGAACACCGCCCAGTGTGTGGCCGGCGTCGTCGCACCAGGAGACGAGGACGTAGGAGGGTCCCTCTTACGGCGACGGCGTAGACGTCCACTGTGGCACTGCCCGCCAGCGGGAGACGCTCGCCACGACGTTCGGGTAGCTACCGTCCTCCCACGAGAGCGACTCCTCCGCGGGGTGAGCGGGATCGGGCCGGAGGTACTCGTAGGTTTCCCCGTCGAGGGTGAACGATGCCATCGGGCAATCCAGGCTGCGGTTACGGTTAATCTGCTCTATGCCTAGGGGTTCGCGTCGGATCCTGTGGGATTGAATCTAAGCTTCGGTCGCGCAGCGCGATTTTGGCAAGTCGCGTCAAGAACAACGCATGGTAGTTGAACGTGTAATGAACGGGGAACTTGCCCCAGGGATGACCTTCGAAGCTTTGGAGACCGTCAGGCATCACGTCAATACAGTCGACGTCGAAATTCGCGGCTAGGTGGTCGTCCATCGCGTCCCAATGCGAGTTCATGGACACAGCCCACGGGTTGAACTCGTGGGTGGCGCCGGATTTGTCCACCCACGTCGCCACGTTGCGTGAACGATGAAC
>NZ_JBFUHM010000163.1:0-671 GCF_056402395.1 Peribacillus sp. P4_B1 | reverse complement strand
GTGTGGCGGGGCCGGAAATTCCGCTGGAGATGCGGATCATGCATCTCGCGGATACGGCCGAGGTCTTCCTGCGGAGGGAGGGCGTGGCCGGTGCGGTGGCCATGGTGCGGGCGCGCCGCGGCAGCCAGTTCGATCCAGCATTGGCCGGGCTGTTCATCGATCAGGCCGAGGCACTCACCGAAGGGCTCCTCGACGTCGACTGCTGGCAGGCCGCCCTGGACCTGGCTCCCAATGACGCTCCCCTGTCCGACCACGAGCTGGATGCGGTGCTGCGAGCGATCGGCGACTTCGCGGACCTCAAGTCTCCCTACACGGCAGGTCACTCCCGTGCAGTAGCGGCCCTCGCCGCCGCCGCGGGCGAGGAGCATGGGCTACCGGCCGACGACGTCACGGAGCTCCGCCGTGCAGGATGGGTACACGACCTGGGCCGGCTGGGGGTGTCCAACCAGGTGTGGGATAAGAAGGAGCCCCTCTCCGGGCTGGACCTGGAACGTATCCGAATGCATCCGTATCTGGGAGAGCGGATCCTCAGCCGCGTTCCCGGGCTGAAGGGCGAGGCGGCCCTCACCGGCTCACACCACGAGCGGCTCGACGGGTCCGGCTATCCGCGAGGGATTGGCGGAACGGAGCTGGGGATAAAGCAGCGGATCTTGGCGGCTGCGGACTCCTAC
>NZ_JBFUHM010000162.1:0-681 GCF_056402395.1 Peribacillus sp. P4_B1 | reverse complement strand
AGGCCGCCGGCGAGTGCTCGGGTGGCGATGCCGCGGGCCATGTTGCCGTTGCCGATGATGGTGAGGTTCGTCATGGGTGACTTCTTTCCGAATATGCGGGCCACGAGGGTTTTCATCAGATTCTGTTCTCTTGGGGGAGTGATGCTTGAAGCTACAACTAAATGTACATCAGGAAAGTTGAAGCGTCAACTAATTCTTCGAACGGAACGAGGTGTTTGCGTTTAATGGCCACGCGGCGGGCGCGTGTGGGAAGTGAATTCCCCCGGGGTTTGGCGCGGGGGAGCGGCGGCTATGCAGGCCGGGCTCGCGCCTATGACGGCCGCTGGGCCGTATCCACGGCATCTTGAGCGAGCAGTTCGCCGGTGCGCACGATGGATGCGCGCCTGCGCTCTTCGTCCGGCGGTCCGGTGATCACGAGGGGGACATTCGGGCTCGAGACCCAGGCGTGGCATAGGGTGACGATGGTCAGGAGCAGGTCTTCCGCAGCCGCCTCGCTCAAGGCCGGAAGGGCATTCCGGATCTCGGTGACTTTGTTCGCCGAGCGGAGGGTGCGGGCCTCGGCTCCTACGGGATGTCCCTGCTCAAGTCCCTCCCAAAAGGTAAGGCGTGCGAGGCTGGGGCGGCTCCTGGAAAAATCAAAGTACCGTCCCGCGAAATCTCCGATCGCAACAGGACCCATGC
>NZ_JBFUHM010000161.1:0-724 GCF_056402395.1 Peribacillus sp. P4_B1 | reverse complement strand
GAAAAGGTTGAGTCATATATCTTGGTCAATATTTGGGCAATGGCTTGTTGAATGAAACGGTCTAGAACGGTTGGAATACCCAAAAGCCGAACTCCGCCGTTTGGTTTCGGGATTTCGATACGACGGACGGGCTTCGGTTGATAGGTACCCTGTAAAAGGGCAGTTTTCATGTTGTACCATTCGGTTACGAGGTGCGGTCTCAGGTTTTGGACCCGCATTCCGTCTACACCATGGCTTCCCTTATTTCTTTCTACACGCTTCAATGCCTGTATTAAGTTTTCCCTCTCTAGTATCTGTTCCATTAACATCGTTGATATCCTTTCTACGTGGATAAATGGTCTATTTGTGCCTTTATCTGCTCCACCCTTTTGAAGTTCCCCGTGTATTCACCACTTCTTCCTTCAAATAAGTTCCGTTAGGAATTGTTTGYTTCTTCACAGATAACGAACGCCTAGTATTCATCCTCCTTAATCTGTTCGGTCCTTCCTTRTCTTCTCGAGTAGACAAGTACTATGACCTCTGCTGACTTCTGRTGATTCAGCTGTCCATCACTGGAAAGGTTRCCAAGTGTACTTGGCTGTCATCAGACCTCCCCGGGTAAGAGTGCAATCTTTCCCTCCATCTATCTGCTTCATTTACTCTGTACCACCTTCGGCAGTAAGGACTTTGTTTTGTTTCGCAAACTCATCCAATGATACCTAGCCTTATATGAAGTTCGTGTTCC
>NZ_JBFUHM010000160.1:0-739 GCF_056402395.1 Peribacillus sp. P4_B1 | reverse complement strand
GCCCGGCGAGCGATGCCCTCAACTATCCGGGAGCCGGCGTGGTGGTCTGCGTCGGTTCCGGTGCCGGGCGCGCCCGGACCGTGGACCGGCTGGCCGCACTAGGACTCTCGGACCGCAGGTACGCCACCGTCGTCGACTCGTTGGTCCGGATCCCGGACGGATGCGCGATTGGCCGCGGGAGCGTCTTACTGGGCCATGTCACCCTGACCGCCGGGGTCACCCTGGGTGAGCACGTGGTGGTCATGCCCGGCGTGACGCTGACTCACGACGACGTCGTGGAGGACTTCGCCACGTTCGCGGCCGGGGTGTCACTGGGCGGCGGGGTCAGGATCGGGCGCGGGGCCTACCTCGGCATGAACGCGAGTGTGCGGGAAGGCGCCTCGGTAGGGGCGGCCGCCACCATCGGCATGGGCGCGGCCGTCCTGGCCGACGTGCCGGACGACCAGACTTGGGTGGGCGTGCCGGCACGGGTTCTACGGGCCGGAATTCCGAGCGGGACGGTGGCATAGTCCCATGGGAACGCGCACCGCAGCCGCGGATCAGGAGAGTTCATCGCAGAACCTTAACCCCAATGCGCGCCACGGAACCCTCGTGCTGCTGACCCTCTACCTGGCAGCCCTCGGCTGCATCGGGTTCTGGCCCACACCGGTGGACCGGCCACTGTCCGGCTTCCTGGATGAACTCTTCTCGGCGTTGCACGAGAACGCACTGACGGCGGAAATTAACTATGGTGCCGTGG
>NZ_JBFUHM010000159.1:0-1013 GCF_056402395.1 Peribacillus sp. P4_B1 | reverse complement strand
GCATGCCGCGGTGAATACGTTCCCGGGCCTTGTACACACCGCCCGTCACACCACGAGAGTTTGTAACACCCGAAGTCGGTGAGGTAACCTTTATGGAGCCAGCCGCCTAAGGTGGGACAGATGATTGGGGTGAAGTCGTAACAAGGTAGCCGTATCGGAAGGTGCGGCTGGATCACCTCCTTTCTAAGGATAATTACGAGAGCGCTTTTGTTTTGTTCAGTTTTGAATGAGTGATTCATTCAATTAAATAGTAATCCCGCGATAAGCTTGGGAAGCAGAAGCTTATTATTTATGTGAATGGGCCTATAGCTCAGCTGGTTAGAGCGCACGCCTGATAAGCGTGAGGTCGATGGTTTTGTTCCTTGAAAACTAGATAATAGATAGAAGGCAATTAATTTTTTTCAAAGCATCAGTAAGATCTTTTTTAACGGTTAAGTTAGAAAGGGCGCACGGTGGATGCCTTGGCACTAGGAGCCGATGAAGGACGGGACTAACACCGATATGCTTCGGGGAGCTGTAAGTAAGCTTTGATCCGGAGATTTCCGAATGGGGAAACCCACTGTTCGTAATGGAACAGTATCTTTACCTGAATACATAGGGTACTGAAGGCAGACCCGGGGAACTGAAACATCTAAGTACCCGGAGGAAGAGAAAGCAAATGCGATTTCCTGAGTAGCGGCGAGCGAAACGGAATTAGCCCAAACCAAGAGGCTTGCCTCTTGGGGTTGTAGGACACTCAACATGGAGTTACAAAGGAACGGGGTAAATGAAGTGATCTGGAAAGGTCCGTCAAAGAAGGTAAAAACCCTGTAGTTGAAACTTCGTTCCCTCCTGAGTGGATCCTGAGTACGGCGGGACACGAGAAATCCCGTCGGAAGCAGGGAGGACCATCTCCCAAGGCTAAATACTCCCTAGTGACCGATAGTGAACCAGTACCGTGAGGGAAAGGTGAAAAGCACCCCGGAAGGGGAGTGAAATAGATCCTGAAACCGTGTGCCTACAAGTAGTCAAAA
>NZ_JBFUHM010000158.1:0-752 GCF_056402395.1 Peribacillus sp. P4_B1 | reverse complement strand
ACCGTTAATGGTGTTCCGGCGGTGACCTACTCTCCCACACCCTCCCGGGTGCAGTACCATCGGCGCTGTGGGTCTTAGCTTCCGGGTTCGGGATGGGACCGGGCGTTTCCCCCACGCTATGACCGCCGTAACCCTTGCTCCGCCACGCACCCGCGGGGCGGGGGTGGGGAAATCTGTGGTTACAACATCTGTGGTGTTGTTATTTTGTTGTGGTTTTGTTCCTCAAGCAACGGGTTTGTTGGTTGGGAACCACATAGTGGACGCAAGCAGTCTTGTTTCTTTGTACCCTTCCCCTGGTGTGAACGTCTTTTGAATCCGTTCACGGGAAGGGTGTGTGGTGTAAGTTATCGGCCTATTAGTACCGGTCAGCTTCACGAGTCGTTAGTCCTCGCTTCCACATCCGGCCTATCAACCCAGTGGTCTGGCTGGGGGCCTCTCACACGCAAGGTGTATGGAAATCTCATCTCGAAGCGAGCTTCCCGCTTAGATGCTTTCAGCGGTTATCCCATCCGAACGTAGCTAATCAGCGGTGCACTTGGCAGTACAACTGACACACCAGAGGTTCGTCCGTCCCGGTCCTCTCGTACTAAGGACAGCCCTTCTCAAATTTCCTGCGCGCGCAGCGGATAGGGACCGAACTGTCTCACGACGTTCTAAACCCAGCTCGCGTACCGCTTTAATGGGCGAACAGCCCAACCCTTGGGACCTACTCCAGCCCCAGGATGCGACGAGCCGACATCGAGGTGCCAAAC
>NZ_JBFUHM010000157.1:0-775 GCF_056402395.1 Peribacillus sp. P4_B1 | reverse complement strand
TCGTCCACGAGGCAGCCCTGGATCGCGGCGACGGCAGCCCTTCGCCTGAAAAGTGGAGAGGGTGTCCGTATACCAGCCCCACCGATGGATAGGCCCGGGCGACAGCCACAGCTCGCCGGAGGGACCCCGGTGTCAGCAAGTCATCAGCGTCCAGGCGCACCAGGAACTCGCCTGAAGCGGCTTTGGCGCCGTCGTTGAAAGTCTTCACGACTCCTTGATTGCTCGCATGGGCCAGCACTTGAACAGACCCACAGCTGGATGACAACTCCCGCGCGACGCGAAGGCTGTCATCCGTGGACGCGTCGTCAACGATGATGACGTCGACGGCTACTCCGTCCTGGCTGACCGCGCTTTGCACTGCCTGGCGAAGGTACCGGGCGTAGTTGAAACAGGAAATCACCACTGTCACCGTTGGCGGATCGCCACGATGCTCTCGGGCGCGCACGCGGATTCTGTCAGTCACCTGCGCTGCCCTTGCGGTCACGGCTGCTCACCGCCCCATGGCAATGCGCAGCTGGTCCACGACGTACGTCTGTTCATCGTGCGTAATCCCGGGATAGATCGGCAGGGACAGGATTTCGCCAGCCAGACGTTCGGCGCAGGGGAAGTCCCCGACCCTGTGGCCCAGGCCCGCATACGCCGGCAAGAGGTGAACCGGCGTCGGATAGTGGATTGCGGCACCTACTCCCGCCGACTGCAACCGATTGATCACCCGATCACGCTGCGCCACGCGGATGACATAGAGGTGGAATACGTGGTCGTTGCCGGCCGCGAC
>NZ_JBFUHM010000156.1:0-777 GCF_056402395.1 Peribacillus sp. P4_B1 | reverse complement strand
GTGTGTTTCACGCGAGCCTCGGCCAGCGACTCGGCGATGCATTCCGGGCTAAGTTTTCATTAGCTGGCCAAGGACGTCCTTGATCTCTTGGGCGATGTCGCCTGCAGCCTTAATGCCGTCGATTAGTGCGTTCCTTAGATCACGGTATGACGGTGTGTCTGCCTGGTACACATCGATTCGGGCTGCATAGCGTCCAACTACCTCGGGGAAGTCGTCGCGGAATGTTTCCTGCCCATACGAGGCGCAACTTGGGTCGGGGACGGAGCACCGTGTCGCCGCCGCGAACTCATTTGAGACCCAAATGGCGTGACCGCCCTCGTCCACGACGAGGAGGAGCACCTTTCCACGCAGGCCTCCGGTCCAGTTGTCGTTTTTGGTATAGACAGAACTCACAGATTGACCAGAGCGGTATAGGGTGCCGACGGTACTCATGGTCTTGCCGTAACCGACGTTCTCATTGAGCTTGCTGATGGGAACCACGGCTCCAGGGGAGTAGATCGTGTTCGACGACCAGACTGCCTTCCCGTCTGGGCGGTAAATGATGAGGTTGCGATCATCCCTTAGGACAAGCCGGGAACCACCGTTTCCCTCCGTGTGTGTGGCCCATACCGGAACGCCACTGGGGGTGAGCAAAACCAGGTTGCCGTCGGCCTGCATGACGGCACGGTCCGGGCGATGATCCAAAGGCAACTGCCAGGTCCCGGTGTCCCAAACAGCCTGGTTCCCGTATGCGTAGAGGACCAGATTGCCGTCCCCTTGCATGACGAGGGTGTACTT
>NZ_JBFUHM010000155.1:0-790 GCF_056402395.1 Peribacillus sp. P4_B1 | reverse complement strand
AAGCGAAGAAGCATGATATTCCCGTATTTGTCTTGGCTGGATCAATCGGAACAGGTATTGAAGCTTTATATGACCATGGAATAACTAGTGTCCATAGTCTGGTGAACGCTCCTATGCCTTTAAAGGAAGCTATGGAAAGAGGGGCTGAATTTTTGGAACTAGCAGCTGAACAAGTAATGCGGACTTTTTTGGCAGCGAGTAAAAATAGGCGGTAATCATATTTTTTTATTGTTTTGGCCATTGGCGTGTGAGACAACTAAATTCAAGTTGCATCCGTTCTTATCGCTACTATTAGGCACTTTATTTGTGGGTTTTGCTTCTGGAATGCCTCTGGATCAGATCGTTGAGAATATTAACGGCGGTTTTGGCGGACTGATGACGAGCATTGGACTTGTAATCGTTTTCGGTTCAATAATCGGAACCATTTTGGAAAAAGTGGGGCCGCTTTACGAATGACCGAAGTCGTATTGAGGATTGTCGGTCCTAAACCTTCATACAAGGGGTAGTCACGATTATCACGACGATGATATTATGGGTCATTCTTGTGTAATATTAATATTGGGAAAATGGAGAGGCGTGAAATGCACATAACCCTGTCAAGTAGACAATAAAAAAAGAGTATTTCAAGCTGCGGCCTTTTCTCGATATTCAATCGGGGAAAGGCCGTTAAATTTTTCCTGGAAGCGATCCGTATTGTAGAAGTCTATATACTCCTGAATAGCTACATAAGCTTCCTCTGCTGTTTTTGGACATACCAAATATAACTTCTCTGTTTTTAAATGCGAGAAGA
>NZ_JBFUHM010000154.1:0-806 GCF_056402395.1 Peribacillus sp. P4_B1 | reverse complement strand
CTTCTTGAAGACGCCCTTGATACGCTCGTGTTTCTTTACGAACGATTTTCTTTTCAAATTTCCGTTTATTCGCACTGGCTTTCACATGTGTGGAATCCACGAAAACGTGTTCAGCACTTATTAACTTTTTATTAGCAGCTGTCATTAAAATGCGATAGAAAATCTGTTCAAACWGGTCTGTATCTTTAAAGCGTCGCTCATAATTTTTCCCAAACGTGGAGTAGGAGGTACTTTATCATGGAAACCATAGCCTAAGAACCAACGGTAAGCCATATTCGTTTCAACTTCTTCAATCGTTTTACGCATGGAACGAATACCGAAGGTATATTGAATGAATGTCAGTTTAACTAAATAACTGGATCAATACTTGGGCGTCCTACCTCTGAATACATCTCTTTCACCAAGTCATAAATGAAAGTGAAGTCAATGGCAGCCTCCAGTTTACGAACCAAATGGTTCGGTGGCACCAGTTGATCTAACGTAATCATTTCAAGTTGATCYCGCTGAATAGAATCATGTTTAGAAAGCATCCTCATCACCTCAAGTTTTAATACTTCTATTTTAAAACAAAAGCGACTCAGGGCAAAASTGTTTAYCTAAAAGATAAGACAAAGTTGATTGGAACGGAAGGTACGAGACTCCTGCGGGAAAAGCGCGTCTAGGGGAGACCCCGCAGGCGAAAGCCGAGGAGGCTCCCCGACCGCCCGCGGAAAGCGAGTGCCTGGAGTGGAAATCAACGGCCAAATTGTACAACTCATAAAAAATAGACAAACTCGATTTTCCTCGAGTTTGTCTACAGTCTGAGG
>NZ_JBFUHM010000153.1:0-809 GCF_056402395.1 Peribacillus sp. P4_B1 | reverse complement strand
GGTCTCCACGCCAACGGGGACCGCGGCGTACTGGTACCCGTTGACGAGCTGGGTTCCGAGCTCATAGTGGTTCGTGGTCAGGGTGTCGTTAATTCGGTCATCGATCTGGCTCTGGAAGCGTGTCACCTGATCTTCACCGAGGATCTGGCCCGAACCGCGGGCGAAGACCGTTTCGACGTTCGCGCAGTCACGGATCAAGGCGTCGGCGACGACAGTGTCGGCAGCCGTCGCCGGCGGCGTGAGCATGAAGGCGGACAAGGCAGCGGTTAGGACGGCCGCGGTCATGCGTAACGGAGATTTTGGACGCACAGCAATTACCCCCAAGTGGTTACTGAACTGGAAAAATGCCGCCCCAGCGGCGGCTCAAGGCCACGGATGCGGCCCGAATGGTCTCAGGGTACCTGCGGGTTTATCTACTGACTAGAGAAACCAGTGGCCGAGTTTTCCTGAGGCGTCAGCTGTGCGGTTCGACCAGGAGGACCACGAAGTTCGTCAAGTCGTCTTTGTCCGGGCTGGTCACATTGAACTTGTAGTCGTACTCCCCGTCGGTTCCCGAGGTGCTGCAGACCGTCGTTGTCCCGCCGACGTTAGGCCTCCGGGTGCAGGTGCCCTCGATGGTCATGGGGACACCGGCTGTGGAGCTCACGGCCTTCAAATCATCGATGGTGAGTTTTTTGCCGGCATCCCAGCGTTTGGCGATGCTCGGGCACGGGTTGGTTGACATGCAGAGGAACATCTCCCGACGAACGACGTTGTCCTCCACCTTCCAATCCGCGGGAATTGCGAACCGCTCGGCCCGGGAGACCATG
>NZ_JBFUHM010000152.1:0-855 GCF_056402395.1 Peribacillus sp. P4_B1 | reverse complement strand
GTCATATATCTTGGTCAATATTTGGGCAATGGCTTGTTGAATGAAACGGTCTAGAACGGTTGGAATACCCAAAAGCCGAACTCCGCCGTTTGGTTTCGGGATTTCGATACGACGGACGGGCTTCGGTTGATAGGTACCCTGTAAAAGGGCAGTTTTCATGTTGTACCATTCGGTTACGAGGTGCGGTCTCAGGTTTTGGACCCGCATTCCATCTACACCATGGCTTCCCTTATTTCTTTCTACACGCTTCAATGCCTGTATTAAGTTTTCCCTCTCTAGTATCTGTTCCATTAACATCGTTGATATCCTTTCTACGTGGATAAATGGTCTATTTGTGCCTTTATCTGCTCCCCCTTTTGAAGTTCCCCGTGTATTCACCACTTCTTCCTTCAAATAAGTTCCGTTAGGAATTGTTTGCTTCTTCACAGATAACGAACGCCTAGTATTCATCCTCCTTAATCTGTTCGGTCCTTCCTTGTCTTCTCGAGTAGACAAGTACTATGACCTCTGCTGACTTCTGATGATTCAGCTGTCCATCACTGGAAAGGTTACCAAGTGTACTTGGCTGTCATCAGACCTCCCCGGGTAAGAGTGCAATCTTTCCCTCCATCTATCTGCTTCATTTACTCTGTACCACCTTCGGCAGTAAGGACTTTGTTTTGTTTCGCAAACTCATCCAATGATACCTAGCCTTATATGAAGTTCGTGTTCCTCAGACCGGAGGTTTGCCGCTTGCTTCCTTCAGATTCCACGTCACCGTGGACACCCTTGCATTAAGCTAACCACTACTACTGCCTTCATGATTCGGGACTTCCACCCTATAGATTGCACCCATGCCGGCCGGGCGCACGAAAA
>NZ_JBFUHM010000151.1:0-863 GCF_056402395.1 Peribacillus sp. P4_B1 | reverse complement strand
CGTTAAAGTATGAGTATAACAAATACACAAAAATAATTTCATTCCATAAACATTAACACTTTGAAGGAGTCGATTTTATATGGTAACAATTTATACTACTCCAAGCAGCTTAGCCTGTCGTAAAGCAAAAGCTTGGCTTAAGAAAAACGAAATTTCCTACAATGAACGTAATTTATATTCACAACCACTTTCTATTGAAGAAATTAAAGAGGTTTTACGTAAAACAGAAGGCGGTACAGATGAAATCATCTCAACCCGTTCTAAAAAATTCAGAAGCTTAAATATCGATATAAATAATACACCATTAAATGATCTTTGTAAGCTTATTCAAGATAACCCGGATTTACTTCGCCGACCAATTATTTTTGACCATAAGAATTTACATGCCGGTTATAACGAAGAAGAAATGGGACGCTTCCTTCCTAGAAAAGTACGTCATGTTCAATTATGGCGTGCAATCAGCCAACTGGATTATCAACCATCCCACATCGGTGCATAATAAGAGGGTTGTCCATTAAAGCGGATGCACATAACCCTGTCAAGTAGACAATAAAAAAAGAGTATTTCAAGCTGCGGCCTTTTCTCGATATTCAATCGGGGAAAGGCCGTTAAATTTTTCCTGGAAGCGATCCGTATTGTAGAAGTCTATATACTCCTGAATAGCTACATAAGCTTCCTCTGCTGTTTTTGGACATACCAAATATAACTTCTCTGTTTTTAAATGCGAGAAGAAACTTTCTATACAAGCGTTATCATGACAATTGCCTCGACGAGAGTGGCTTCCTTGAAGACCGAGTTCTTTTACCTGTCTTTCGTATGATTTCGTCGTATATTGGAATCCTTGATCGGAGTGAAGATGAAGA
>NZ_JBFUHM010000150.1:0-894 GCF_056402395.1 Peribacillus sp. P4_B1 | reverse complement strand
GCTTTAAAGATACAGACCTGTTTGAACAGATTTTCTATCGCATTTTAATGACAGCTGCTAATAAAAAGTTAATAAGTGCTGAACACGTTTTCGTGGATTCCACACATGTGAAAGCCAGTGCGAATAAACGGAAATTTGAAAAGAAAATCGTTCGTAAAGAAACACGAGCRTATCAAGGGCGTCTTCAAGAAGAAATCAATCAAGATCGTGAAAACCATGGAAAGAAGCCTTTTCCATCAGATAAATTTGATAAAGAAGAGACCAAAGAGATTAAAGAAAGTACAACGGATTCTGAGAGTGGCTACTATGTGAAAGATGAACGAACAAAACARTTTGCCTATTCATTCCACGCGGCCGCAGACCGCAACGGTTTTGTATTGGGAACGATTGTAACACCTGGAAATATACATGACAGTCAGATCTTAGAGCCACTAGTTGAACARGTGATTGAGAAAGTTGGAAAACCGGAAGCCGTTGCCGCAGATGCAGCTTATAAAACACCAGCGATTACAAGCTACCTATTTAACAAAGAAATCATACCGGCTTTRCCTTATACACGTCCTCGCACCAAAGAAGGATTTTTCCGCAAACAGGACTATGTATACGATGAACATTTTGATTGTTACCTTTGTCCTTCGGGRGAGCTATTAAAGTACTCAACAACCAATAAAGAGGGCTATCGCGAGTATAAATCACCCAAACACACTTGTGCGACATGCTCATTTTTATCTCAGTGTACAGAAAGCAAAGACCATCAAAAAGTGGTGACACGGCATATTTGGCAAACACATGTGGAAGAAGCAGATCATCTGCGTCATCATCAAGATGTAAAAACTATATATGCGAAACGTAAAGAAACGATTGAGCGTGTATTCGCAGATGCGAAAGAAAAGC
>NZ_JBFUHM010000149.1:0-911 GCF_056402395.1 Peribacillus sp. P4_B1 | reverse complement strand
CGTGTTACTCACCCGTCCGCCGCTAATCTCAGGGAGCAAGCTCCCATCGATTCGCTCGACTTGCATGTATTAGGCACGCCGCCAGCGTTCGTCCTGAGCCAGGATCAAACTCTCCGAAGAAATGTTTGACTTGCTCATTTTGCTTTTTTGATAGTGTGTGCTCACTTAAAATTTAACGTTGGCGCTTTGTTTTGTTCAGTTTTCAAAGAGCAATTTTCACAATCGTTCTTTCGAACGGCTTGTTTATCCATCATAACACTTTATTGATTAGTTGTCAACTTCTGCGAAGTTTTTAACTTATTTTAAATCGCTGTGTTTTTCAGCGACCATTTCATCTTATCATTTTCATAGCAAGAAGTCAATAGTTATTATTACTTTTAGTATTCTACCAAAAGYGGATGAAGTTTTTCGTTTGTCTTAGTTGGTGCTTATTTATATTAATCCTATTTCACTTTAAAGTCAACACATTTCACAATAAATAATTTCCTTTCCCAAYCTTAGGATAAGAATAGACTTCCAGGGCAAATCTGCACGGTTCCCGTTGGCTTGAAAATGAAAAACATACATTCATGTTTAAAAATATAATTAAGACAAAGCTAAGRTCTCCTGCAAAGAACCCTAAATAATACGCAAAAAAAGACCAGCCGGATGGCTGATCTTTTTTAAATGGCTTGGCGGCGTCCTACTCTCACAGGGGGAAACCCCCAACTACCATCGGCGCTGAAGAGCTTAACTGCCGTGTTCGGAATGGGAACGGGTGTGACCTCTTCGCTATCGCCACCAAACATATCAGGAACGTTGTTCCTTCAAAACTAGATAATAAGAAGGTATTTCATTTTTTTAAAAGCGTTGGTTAAGTCCTCGATCTATTAGTATCAGTCAGCTCCACATGTCGCCACGCTTCCACCTCT
>NZ_JBFUHM010000148.1:0-982 GCF_056402395.1 Peribacillus sp. P4_B1 | reverse complement strand
CGACGAGAGTGGCTTCCTTGAAGACCGAGTTCTTTTACCTGTCTTTCGTATGATTTCGTCGTATATTGGAATCCTTGATCGGAGTGAAGAAGGGCCCCCTTTTCGAATGACTTGTCCCTTAACTGATTCAACGTATTATGAACCAATTCAAGGTCGTTTCGAGAAGAAACTTCCCATGCCACAATTTCATTATTATACAAATCTAAAACGGCAGATAGGTAGGCAAACGTGTCTCCAATCCGCACATAGGTTATATCTGTTACTAACTTTTGTAACATGGACTCTGCATAGAACTCACGGTTTAAAACATTTTTAAATACAACGGATCCTCTTCGGCCATAGAATGGACGTTTCTTTCGAATAACAGATGTAACCCCCAATTCTCTCATCAAACGACGAACACGCTTATGATTGACAACGATTCCCTCTCTGAATAAAGCTCGAGTCATCCGTTTATATCCGTAGTACGGATGTATCTTATGAATGGCTAATATATGTTCTTTTATCCATAGGTTTTTCTCAAGTCTTAGAGAACGTTTAGACTGAGTTTTCCGCCATTTGTAGTAACCAGCTCTTGAAACTTCACCGATTTTTAATAGCCACGCGAGTGGGTGTGTTTTCCTCAATCCATCAATTACTTGAAACCTTTCGGCTTTCAGGACCATTCCTTCCCATGTAGATTTGGATTGCGCTTTTTTAAATAGTCCACCTGCGCTTTCAGATAAGCATTTTCTTCTTCAACACTAGAAAAATTCTTACGGTTCCATACACCACGTTGGTCTTCAAAAGGCTCATTATTTTGCACTTTCTTTACCCAATTCGCTATTTGTGCATCACTTTTGATACCAAATCGCTCACGAAGCCGACGATATGACCAGCCTTCCTCCAACTTCAAACGAACAACTTCTCGCTTTAATTCTTCTGTATATGTTTGAAACGTTTGCCCCTTTTTTGCCATAGAAAAATCCCCTCTCAGATAGAC
>NZ_JBFUHM010000147.1:0-987 GCF_056402395.1 Peribacillus sp. P4_B1 | reverse complement strand
CCACTGCCTTCACCAAGAATCAAAGTGAATATCTATGAACTAAGCAAAGAGATTAGCTACATTCTGTAAACGATGACTAGGAGGAGCCGTGTGCGTTAATAGCGCAAGCACGGTTCTGTGAGGGGGAGGAGTACAATTTACCGTAAGGTAGGAAGGCTCCTTTCTACTCGACTAGTTGAATAAGTTTTGGGGGATTTTTCTTGAAGAATAAGTTTAGAGTTCATGCTAAGATTCTCTGTAAAAGAGGTGTTTTTTTTGAACATACAAAAGTGTGAAATTTGCGGGAGTACATGGAGAGAAGTGGGAAGGAGTACTACTGCTGGTTTTGGTTATCAGCCACTTATATGCAAGAAATGCGGAACTAAACATGAAGTTACTATGTAGGTGCTTGTGATTAAAATCTACTCTAGCTGAGTTTATGTTTCGTACCTCGAACGCTGATACAAAAGATGGAGGTCGCCCTGGGTGTTTGATTTTTGATGAATGGCATATTTATGAAGATACAAAACTAATAAATAGGCTAAGCTCTGGTTTAGGGAAAGTAAAGCATAGAAGAATCTATATATCCACTAACGGTTATGTCCGAAGTGGTTTTTTTGATAGATTTATTGAACAGTGTTTAGAAGTCTTAAGAGGCGGAAGTAGACGTGAAAACCGTTTTGTTTTCATTTTCAAAATGGACAGTAAGGATGAAGTTGAAAGATCAGAATTATGGGAAAAGGCAAATCCAATGTTTAGTCAGCCAAGGAGCCCATATGCTGAAGAACTGTTCGACACAATTATGGATGAATATTTGGATCTTGAAGATGACCCTTCCGGGCTACCTGAATTCATGGCCAAAAGGATGAATCTTCCTCAAGAAGATAATACGGTTAAGGTAGCATCCTGGGAAGATATCCAAGCGTCTAATAAGCCTATTCCATATGATCGACTAGAAAATAAAACATGTGTAGGTGCAATTGATTTCTCATTCATAAAAGACTTTAC
>NZ_JBFUHM010000146.1:0-1146 GCF_056402395.1 Peribacillus sp. P4_B1 | reverse complement strand
CCTCTATCATCTGCATCGACTGGAACCCCACCAGTTGCCGGCGGTGGAAAGGGTGCGACATGAGCGAGTACAGCTATCCTGAGTCGACCTTCCCACCGCCGGCCACAGCTGGCATCTGACATCCAAGAAGCTAACTGGCAAGTTGCCACGGTGGGAGTGGCGACTTTCGTTGACGGATGGTTGATCGCCCGGCTCGCCGCTACCTCCAGGACACGCCTGCGAGCTCCACGAGACTGCCAGTGCCCGGGAGCGCCATGGAGCGAGGACGCCGCCAACAGTGGAGGCGGCCATCCATGAACTGATGGATCTCGCTTGGAATGGTGTCTACGACGGCGGGGCTTGCTCGGCGATGGGCTGGAAGTGGGGGATTACACCGTGATCCTTCCCTGGGTGGAGGACCTGACCCGGTACGCGGTGGTTCACTCCCGGCCGGTGGACGCCATCGCCTTACACCACGACTTCCGGGCCGCCAACGACCCGAAGAGCTTCTTCAGCGTTCCCCGCTACGGCTTCCGCGTCCTTGTTTGAGGTCCTCTTGTCCCCAAGAATTTGCGTCGGGCTTCGGCGACCCCTTCGGGAGAGTGCAGCTCAGCCCATGTCTCCCTGCGGTCCGTCTGGAGCTCCTCAGGAACAGTTGGCCGCTGATAATGAGTTCGGACCACCGGCTCGGCGGCCGGCTGCCGCTGTTTCTGGGGCTTTCCCCGGCGAGGATCTGCAGCGGGAGTGGGCTCTGCTTTCCCGGGTAGGACCGTCTTTTTCAGTAGCGGTGCGCCGATCAGGGACCACTTTTCGGGCCTGACGCAGGAGATGAACATCTGCCGGAGTAGAGGAGTACTGCTGGCCAGGCCTGTCTGACGCGGCATTCCACAGCAGCATGGGAAATTCGCAATTCCAGCACTGGCTGAGGGTTGCGGAAATATTCTGTTCGGGATGATCGTGGAAATTGACAGGTGTCGGTGTCAAGAGACCCAGTTCGTGTGCCGTTTGCACTGCCATCAGGCGGTCGCATACATCCAGCTTTCGGTAGATGTGCTCCAAGTGCTTTCCCACGGTGCGTGGGGAAATGCTCAGTCGTCTGGCCAGACCTTCCGCGGTCAGCCCCTGGCTCAGGAGGGTCAGGATCGTCATTTCTCGAGACGTCAGATC
>NZ_JBFUHM010000145.1:0-1238 GCF_056402395.1 Peribacillus sp. P4_B1 | reverse complement strand
CTCTGCCTCTTCCACCATTCTGAAGAGCGTCGTGTGCCCCCCGGAGCCGCGCCCCGGGGGCGCGCAAACCCATCCGATCCGTAGCGCGGACTCGGCCCGCCAAGTGGGGGCGGCCAAGGAAACGTTTCTTGATTCCATAAGGTCCTCGACACGAACGGGCAAGTCTGCCGCTCCTAAGTCGAGTCGCTGGTTGATCTTATTTGCTGTTCGCCTCAATGCTGCCTCGGCGATTCCACGAGCACTATGGGTCTGTACAAGCCGCAAAAGATCGGTGGCTTGTCGATACGAGAGAGTCACGGGGCACCTCCATCGAACCTGGTGTGGCTTTCTGCAAGGTATTCGGCATAGTCATCCAGCGCATTCGAACGGACGTCCTCCGGAATACCAGCCTTGGCTGAAATCATCACGGCGAGAACATCGGTTGGACCGGCACGGAGTAACCCACTCAGTTGGGCCGAACTCAGGGCCACTTCGTCCGAATAGCTGATGCTCTTCATGTGCGAAGTTRCTGCCGGCGGCCCGCCCAGAACTTCATCGACGTAAGTTCCGTAGAGCATCATTTCGGAGAAGTGCAGTTGGGCGGCGATAGCCGACTGCCATGCCATGCCGGTGACTTCCTCGATCCTTTGGAGCATGGCACGGACAGTCTCGGCGTCCCAGATGCACGGCCAGCAGATGTAGTCCGTTAGATTCCCGGCATCGGGCGGCTCCAGACCCAGGAGGCTTCTTGCTGATTCGAGCCACAGGCGATGTCTGGGCAATCCGTCGTGGACTGCCTCTGGCTTGCGATACATGGCTAACTTGCCGTCCTGCTGAAAGGAAGCCAACTCAGTGGGGGCGACTAAGACCATATCGGAGTCTATGAGCAGGACTGCGTCGGCGTCGAGGGTCGCGGCAGTGGAAAGTTTTACCAACTGCTGAGTGATCCAGCCGCGTATTGGTGGCCACGGGCGTTTGATGTTGACCCACAGGTTAAGTGCTGGCATTTTCAGCATGTCGGAAGGCAAGAACTCTCCCACATCGTGGATGACTGTTCTGCTGCTGGCTATCGCTCGGAAAAGCGATAAGTCCTTTCGAGGTACCACGATGTGGTGCTGAACGTGCTCGGGCATCCAAGCGACAATTGAGCGATTGAGATCCCGGCACAGTTGGTAATCCCTGGCGTAGCTGGGCGTCACCACGACCAGCTGGCTGCTTTCAGCTTMCATAGCTCCTCCACTCACGCCACCGGATCCTTG
>NZ_JBFUHM010000144.1:0-1272 GCF_056402395.1 Peribacillus sp. P4_B1 | reverse complement strand
AATCGAGTAGGAGGAGGCGCCTAGCCTCCGACCTCTCACACCACCGTACGTACCGTTCGGTATACGGCGGTTCAGTTTAAGTCTGACGTAGTTTTGTATATCGTTCATATAGATTTACTAACCCATGATGGAGCCAATAAACATTATTAAGGGTTTTGTCTAGAATAGGACTATGCGCTATGCGCCAATAACCCTTTCTGCTATTTCCCCATTCATATGCTTTTCCAAATGGGACRCCTAATCCTTTGAGTTTCCTCACCCTCGTTCTTGGTAATTTCCATTGCTTCCATAGGCACATTCTGAGTCTTCTTCGAATCCATGAATCTAAATTCTTCAATACGTTCGGAGTATCAATGAGGGCGAAATACCCCATCCAACCTCTAAGGTATTGCTTTAACTTATTTATWCGGAGTTCCATGGGTATCGGTAATTTTCTCGAGGTCATTTCCCTGATTCGTTTCTTTACCCTCTTCACCGTTTGTTTAGCCAGTAGAACCTTCGGGTTCTTCTTTGACTTCGTGAAACTAAAACCGAGAAACGTTCTGTTCCAAGGGCGATCATACTTCSACTTCTCGTAGTTGACCTTTAGCTTCAGTTTATTTTCAATGAAGCTTGAGATATTTCCCATTGCACGTTTGGCGGCTTTTCGTGTCTTCACAAAGATAGTACTGTCATCCGCATACCTTACGAATCGAAGATTGCGTTTCTCTAGTTCTTTATCTAAATCGTCTAACATGATATTAGATAATAAAGGACTTAACGGACCTCCTTGCGGAGTTCCCTCCTCACTTTTATGAAAAAGTCCGCCTATCATAATGCCTGCTTGAAGGAATTTACGAATCAGTTTAAGAACTCGTTTATCTTCAATTTTCCGCTCTAACATTCCCATGAGCTTGTCATGATTCACTTTATCGAAGAACTTCTCCAAATCCATATCCACTACCCATGTATAACCTTCGGTTATATAGGACTTTGCCTTTCGAACCGCCTGGTGCCCTTGTTTGTTAGGGCGAAATCCATAGCTATTCTCYGAAAAGGTTGAGTCATATATCTTGGTCAATATTTGGGCAATGGCTTGTTGAATGAAACGGTCTAGAACGGTTGGAATACCCAAAAGCCGAACTCCGCCGTTTGGTTTCGGGATTTCGATACGACGGACGGGCTTCGGTTGATAGGTACCCTGTAAAAGGGCAGTTTTCATGTTGTACCATTCGGTTACGAGGTGCGGTCTCAGGTTTTGGACCCGCATTCCATCTACACCATGGCTTCCCT
>NZ_JBFUHM010000143.1:0-1324 GCF_056402395.1 Peribacillus sp. P4_B1 | reverse complement strand
GATACTAATAGATCGAGGACTTAACCAACGCTTTTTAAAAAATGAAATACCTTCTTATTATCTAGTTTTGAAGGAACAACGTTCCTGATATGTTTGGTGRCGATAGCGAAGAGGTCACACCCGTTCCCATTCCGAACACGGCAGTTAAGCTCTTCAGCGCCGATGGTAGTTGGGGGTTTCCCCCTGTGAGAGTAGGACGYCGCCAAGCAGTTATATATGGAGGATTAGCTCAGCTGGGAGAGCATCTGCCTTACAAGCAGAGGGTCGGCGGTTCGATCCCGTCATCCTCCACCATTTTACACCTGCCGGTGTAGCTCAACTGGTAGAGCAACTGACTTGTAATCAGTAGGTTGGGGGTTCAAGTCCTCTTGCCGGCACCATCTTCATAAAAGCTTAATATAGCATATATAAATAGTTTATATGAGCCATTAGCTCAGTTGGTAGAGCATCTGACTTTTAATCAGAGGGTCGAAGGTTCGAATCCTTCATGGCTCACCATTTTATTGTGCGGGTGTGGCGGAATTGGCAGACGCACCAGACTTAGGATCTGGCGCCGCAAGGCGTGGGGGTTCAAGTCCCTTCACCCGCATGTTCGCGGAAGTAGTTCAGTGGTAGAATACAACCTTGCCAAGGTTGGGGTCGCGGGTTCGAATCCCGTCTTCCGCTCCACTATTTATTTATGCCGGGGTGGCGGAACTGGCAGACGCACAGGACTTAAAATCCTGCGGTAGGTGACTACCGTACCGGTTCGATTCCGGTCCTCGGCACCATCTTAATATGCGCCCGTAGCTCAATTGGATAGAGCATCTGACTACGAATCAGAAGGTTGTAGGTTCGACTCCCGCCGGGCGCACCATGTTTTTTCGGGAAGTAGCTCAGCTTGGTAGAGCACTTGGTTTGGGACCAAGGGGTCGCAGGTTCGAATCCTGTCTTCCCGACCATTATTTTTTGGGGCCTTAGCTCAGCTGGGAGAGCGCCTGCCTTGCACGCAGGAGGTCAGCGGTTCGATCCCGCTAGGCTCCACCAAAAAAACTTGACAAGCCGATTTGGCTTTGATATGATAAGAAAGTTGATTCTTTATAAGAGTCAAATTGCTCTTTGAAAACTGAACAAAACAAAGCGCCAACGTTAAATTTTAAGTGAGCACACACTATCAAAAAAGCAAATGAGCAAGTCAAACATTTCTTCGGAGAGTTTGATCCTGGCTCAGGACGAACGCTGGCGGCGTGCCTAATACATGCAAGTCGAGCGAATCGATGGGAGCTTGCTCCCTGAGATTAGCGGCGGACGGGTGAGTAACACGTGGGCAACCTGCCTATAAGAC
>NZ_JBFUHM010000142.1:0-1343 GCF_056402395.1 Peribacillus sp. P4_B1 | reverse complement strand
ATACGTTATAACTCATAGGTGCACTTAGATTATTGTCAAATTCACAAATAATATCCAAATGGTGCTCATTTAATGTGTTATTAATTATCTTTTCGATATCGCTTATATAAAGCATTTAACTATCACTTCCCTTTTAAAGACTTACTTCATTATAGTAGTAGATTAAGTTATTCTTCCCTTATCAATATAATAAACTGTTGAGAAATTAAAATCACACAGTTAAAATAAAGGAAATATTTACTATATAATACTGAAGTGGAGGGTAAGTCCTACGAGAAGTGTGATTAATCCTCTAATAGGAAAGGAATTTACTTTTAATTACTCTTCTATACTTTCCTCCATCTATTTATTTCACTTTAAAACTTTCTATCATTGGTTGTAATTCTTCTTGATATTGTTCTACCATCATTTCAAGTGAAGGCATTGTATTATACTTTTCAAGCCAAGAAACGTAATGAAGTGCTACATTATGCGCAATAGCAAGGTAGGGGACAGGTTCGTGTAACCACTCTCTCTGTGAGCTGAAAATTTATCTCTGAAGTCTTTCATCGTTTGCCAATATTTTGCATAGTCTTCAAGCGGCATGTTCAGACCTTCCAAGAAGTATTCCCGTGCATGGTATTTGGTAGTAAAGGTAATCCAACACATTATAGTAAAGTGTATTTTACCGAAGAATATGATTATGTACCTTTTAAAGAAAAGGCAAAAATACGGTCTTATTTTTAACCTCCATCGTAGCAGATAAGCAAAAGGCTTTTCTCAAAGTTCCTTGAAATATTAATTATTACAAATAATTGACCTGTAGTACGTTTACATCCTTCTCTATCCGCCACCATTACGCCACCAATTAAGTAAAAAATACAAAATGAACTAATTCTTTATAAATACAAAAAGGCCCAAATCCTTGTTCCATAAAGGATTTGAGCCTTTGTTAGTTGATGACCTGTGAGGGATTCAAACACGACCCCTTCCCTGTCAAAACTAATTCCATTGTAATATAAATAAAATTGTATCAACCAAACTTTTGGCGCTTAATCGAGTATGGATTATTTAAGGTGCCAAGAGCAGGATTCTCATACACTTGACTTGCCCAGGTGGATTGTCAACACTAAATCAAACAACTTTTTTAAGGGATAATTTTTTATATTCTAGAGGACTTAAGTAGCCAAGAGTTCCATGAATTCTTAGCTTATTAAACCAGTTCACATAGTCTCCAAATTCGAGCGTTAGCTGGGATAAGTTCGTAAACTTTTTTTGATTGGCGAACTCAGTCTTAATGATTTTAAAGGTCGCTTCCGCGACGGCGTTATCATATGGACAACCTTTCATACTAAGTGAACGGC
>NZ_JBFUHM010000141.1:0-1380 GCF_056402395.1 Peribacillus sp. P4_B1 | reverse complement strand
ATTCATATCTTTTAAATAAATTGGAAAATTTTTTGTTAGGTAAAAAAAATATTTTCCTAAATGTTGAGTATTTTATTCTTAAAATTTTTACAGAGATTGAAAGTAATATAGAAATAGCTAAATTTTTAATTAACTTTTTAAGCGGTAAAAATAATTGTATTCATTGGTACTCGAAATGTTTGTGCATCAAATACTTTATCAAACATGAAAAATTAATTGAAAGTAATAATTACCTACAACAAAAATTAATGAAAGTACTGGGATATAATATTGGTTTTATATGCAATGATACTGAGAGACGGCACTTTACATTTTATTTAAACAAGTATGGAAAAAGGAAAGGGATTACTTTATTAAATAAATTTTTTAATAAACCAGAAGATTTAGCTTTTATAAGGTTTATAGATGAAAACAATTTATGAAAAGAGTAGGGGAATAGTATGAATATTGTAGTTTACTTTATACTTTCAATTTTTATGTTTGTCATATTATCTTTTACAGATAATAATTTTTTAATCTCCTTAACAACTAGTGCTATTGTTACATTAGTTTTTTCAATAACACAATATTTTCTTGAAGATAATACCTCTCATAGAGATTTTTATTTATCTTTAATAACTAAAACTATTTTTAGAAAGAAAGATATTAGATTTTCAATATCTTATTTGTTCAAAATAAAGGTCGGTCAAGAATACTTATTAGTAAAAGGTAATAGAATTAAAGGACAATATCAACCTGTTGGGGGTGTATACAAATTTCATCCAGGAATAAATAATAGATTTAAAGAGTGGAAAGTAAAAGACGATGATAATTTTGCTATTGACGAACTTAGTAAAAATGATTTGAGAGTTAGAGTAGAAGGTAAATATGTTATGAAGTTTCTTAATTGGTTTAAAAGTAATACATATAGAGAAGTATCAGCAGAGAGAGAATTTCTTGAAGAATTAATAGATACTGGATTAATTCCATTAAATGAATTCTATAAGATACAATACCAATTCTCAGAACGGATTCAGACTCCTTTACGAGAAGAAAAAAGATTTAACTGTTATCAAATATTAATTGCAGATATTTTTGAGATTATTTTAACTAATAAACAAGAAGCAATATTACAAAATCTAAAAGATCAAAAAAATAGTTCATACATTTGGGTGAAGGAAGATGAGATAAAAAAACTCGGATTTGTGAAGGGTAATAGTGACAGCGTAGTTATCTCCCCGACTGCTGAATGGATTATATAAAGGTAATATTATTAATTTATTTTGAATTGAATATACTATTAAAATATAGTAGAAAACAAGATTACGGTTCGAAAAGTGACCGTTATACTTAACGGAAGAAGTACAGCGATATATAGAGTAGCGCAGCTGGGTAGAGCAA
>NZ_JBFUHM010000140.1:0-1381 GCF_056402395.1 Peribacillus sp. P4_B1 | reverse complement strand
TCTTCACTCCGATCAAGGATTCCAATATACGACGAAATCATACGAAAGACAGGTAAAAGAACTCGGTCTTCAAGGAAGCCACTCTCGTCGTGGCAATTGTCATGATAACGCTTGTATAGAAAGTTTCTTCTCGCATTTAAAAACAGAGAAGTTATATTTGGTATGTCCAAAAACAGCAGAGGAAGCTTATGTAGCTATTCAGGAGTATATAGACTTCTACAATACGGATCGCTTTCAGGAAAAATTTAACGGCCTTTCCCCGATTGAATATCGAGAAAAGGCCGCAGCTTGAAATACTCTTTTTTTACTGTCTACTTGACAGGGTTATGTGCATACCTCACGAACCTTAGTCCTCTTTTCTCCAGTTCCTTATCAAGTTCGTTTAACATTATATTACTTAATAGTGGACTGAGGTTGCCTCCTTGCGGAGTACCGACAGGTGTGTCTTCATATTTTCCATTCACCATGACTCCACTGACTAAGTATTTTCTGATTAACGAGATGACATTTCCGTCTTTTATTGTGTTGGATATGATTCTCATGAGTTTATCGTGATGGACGGTATCGAAGAATCTTTCAAGATCAATGTCGACTACCCAATCATGTTCATCATTCAGAAACTCCAGGCTTTTAATTATCGCCATTTCACAACTTCTTTTTGGTCTGAAACCGTAACTGAATTCACTGAATTTCTTTTCAAATAGTGGACTGAGAACTTGATGAATGGCTTGTTGAACGACTCTATCCACTACTGTTGGTATTCCCAATTTGCGCATCTTTCCATTTTCTTTTGGGATCTCCACTCTTAAGGCAGCTTGTGGTTGGTATCTTCTTGTTCTGATGCGCTGACGCAGTTCATCTTTGTTCTCTTTCAGGTATTGCTTTAGTTCGTCGACTGTTACTCCGTCGACCCCACTTGCACCTTTATTTTTATAGACACGTATGTAGGCTTCGTTCATATTTTTATTACTTAGGATTTGTTCTAAAAGTTCCACACTCGTTTCTCCTTTCCTCTCACGTAGTAAGTGATATCTCCATTTTGGTTATTCTTTGAGGTACGCTCATACTTTCACCATTAACACATTCGGAGTTCGTCACTTACGCATTCGTGGCGTTGAAACACTATAAATTGTTCAGCCCTTCATGAAATTATTTCATTACTATGGCTTCTGCTGACTTCTTGCGACTAACCTTTTTCGACTGTACTTCTGTACATCCGCAAGACCTCCCAGGGTAAGACACCTATCTTTCCTCTTTTACTCGCCTGATTTACTCTATAAAGTTACGCACATCTTTTGGACTTTAACTTGTCTTGGAGTTTAATCCCTTTATCGAGCCTTAGTATCAGATTCCTGTTCGTCGAGCCAAGATTTTATTCCAC
>NZ_JBFUHM010000139.1:0-1538 GCF_056402395.1 Peribacillus sp. P4_B1 | reverse complement strand
CTCTCTCACAGTCAAGCTCCCTTGTGCACTTACACTCGACACCTGATTGCCAACCAGGCTGAGGGAACCTTTGGGCGCCTCCGTTACTTTTTAGGAGGCAACCGCCCCAGTTAAACTACCCATCAGGCACTGTCCCTGACCCGGATTACGGGCCGAAGTTAGATGTCCAAAGTGACCAGAGTGGTATTTCAACGATGACTCCACCCGAACTGGCGTCCGGGCTTCAACGTCTCCCACCTATCCTACACAAGCCACTCCGAACACCAATACCAAACTATAGTAAAGGTCTCGGGGTCTTTCCGTCCTGCTGCGCGTAACGAGCATCTTTACTCGTACTGCAATTTCGCCGAGTTTATGGTTGAGACAGCGGGGAAGTCGTTACTCCATTCGTGCAGGTCGGAACTTACCCGACAAGGAATTTCGCTACCTTAGGATGGTTATAGTTACCACCGCCGTTTACTGGGGCTTAAATTCTCAGCTTCGCCTTGCGGCTAACCGGTCCTCTTAACCTTCCAGCACCGGGCAGGAGTCAGTCCGTATACATCGTCTTGCGACTTCGCACGGACCTGTGTTTTTAGTAAACAGTCGCTTCCCCCTGGTCTCTGCGGCCCCGATCCCCTCCCACCAGCAAGTGGTGTTCAAGGTTGGGGCCCCCCTTCTCCCGAAGTTACGGGGSCATTTTGCCKAGTTCCTTMACCMTARTTCTCTCRAKCGCCTTAGTATTCTCTACCYRAYCACCTGTGTCGGTTTGGGGTACGGGCGGCTAAAACCTCGCGTCGATGCTTTTCTCGGCAGCATAGGATCACCGAATCCCCCCCTGCGGGGGTCCCGTCAGATCTCAGGCATCATGAACGGCGGATTTGCCTACCGTTCGCCCTACATCCTTAGACCGGGACAACCATCGCCCGGCTCGGCTACCTTCCTGCGTCACACCTGTTAATACGCTTGCCTCCCAGGATCAGGTCCCGCGCTCCACCAAAACCCTTCCACCACAAGGGCGGTCAGGCAGGTTTCGGGCGGTTAGTATCCCCTGTTCAGCATGGGCGGTTTTTCGCCGGTACGGGAATATCAACCCGTTGTCCATCGACTACGCCTGTCGGCCTCGCCTTAGGTCCCGACTTACCCAGGGCAGATTAGCTTGACCCTGGAACCCTTGATCATCCGGCGGACGGGTTTCTCACCCGTCTTTCGCTACTCATGCCTGCATTCTCACTCGTGTAGGCTCCACCGCTGGTTTCCACCGCGACTTCACTGCCCACACGACGCTCCCCTACCACTCCAGACGCCTGAACCACAAGGGCTTGGCTAATGTCTGAAATCCACAACTTCGGCGGTGTACTTGAGCCCCGCTACATTGTCGGCGCGGAATCACTTGACCAGTGAGCTATTACGCACTCTTTTAAGGATGGCTGCTTCTAAGCCAACCTCCTGGTTGTCTTCGCAACTCCACATCCTTTCCCACTTAGCACACGCTTAGGGGCCTTAGTTGGTGGTCTGGGCTGTTTCCCTCTCGACTATGAAGCTTATCCCCCACAGTC
>NZ_JBFUHM010000138.1:0-1578 GCF_056402395.1 Peribacillus sp. P4_B1 | reverse complement strand
AGGTTCAGGAATCCTTGAACACTTTAGTTGAGCAGTTACCAAAACTGACTGAATTAGTGAATATTTTAACAAAGTCTTATGATTTCGCTCAATCTGTTGCGACTGATGATGTTTTGAAAAATGATACGGTCAGCGCCATTTCGGAGATCGCTACACCTGTAGTGGGCTCAGTGAAAGGTCTTGCAGCTAACGCCATCGAAGCTAAGGATCGTGCAGAAGCGAATAATGATGTGATCGGTCTTTTTGGACTGTTAAGAATGATGAAAGACCCGCAAGCACAAAAGCTTTTCCGTTTTGCCCAAGCTTTTCTTGAAGTCTCTTCAGAACGCAAAAACCAAAAATAATTTGATAAACTTTCAATCAGTAAGGACGGGGGATTAACTATGTCAAAACAAATCGTCATCTTAGGTGCGGGTTAYGCAGGATTACTATCAGCCTTATCCGTACGTGAATATTACAATAAGGATGAAGTGCAGGTTACAGTGGTGAATCAATTTCCAACGCACCAAATCATCACCGAATTGCACCGTCTTGCAGGCGGATCCATTTCTGAACAAGCCGTTTCGATTCCTTTGGAAAAACTTTTCAAAGGAAAAGATATCGACCTTACCATTTCAAAAGTGGAGTCTTTCTCAGTCGATAAAAAAGAAGTGAAACTTGCGAATGGTTCCACTTTATCTTAYGATGCCCTAGTTGTTGCTTTGGGAAGCCAAACAGGATTCTTCGGCATCCCGGGACTTGAGGAAAACAGCATGGTCTTGAAATCCGTAAATGATGCTAACAAAATTTACAAACATATCGAAGATCGCATCCGTGAATATGCACAAACGAATAACGAAGCGGACGCTACAATCGTAATCGGCGGCGGCGGATTGACTGGCGTCGAGTTAATCGGTGAAATCGTGGATCATTTCCCTAAAATCGCCAAAAAGTTCGGAGTGGATTTCAAGGACTTGAAAATCAAGCTTGTGGAAGCTGGTCCAAAAATCCTTCCTGTCCTGCCTGACCACTTAATTGAACGTGCCATGTCCAGCTTGGAAGCACGCGGCGTTGAATTCTTGACAGGTCTGCCTGTAACGGGTGTTAAAGGAAATCAAATCGAATTGAAAGATGGACAAACGATCGAAGCCAATACGCTTGTTTGGACAGGCGGAGTCGCAGCACTTCCTATCGTAGGCGAATCAGGTCTTGAAGTGGATCGCGGCAAAGCAACCGTTAATGAGTATTTGCAATCCAAATCCCATAATGACGTATTCGTTGTCGGAGACAGTGCCGTTGCTTTCCCTCCAGAAGGCGGCCGTCCATACGCTCCTACTGCACAAAATGCTTGGCAAATGGGTGAGCTTGTTGGWTACAACCTATATGCAGCCTTTGAAGGCAAGAAACTTGAAGAATTTTCACCTGTAAACTCAGGTACACTTGCGAGCCTTGGCCGTAAAGATGCAGTGGCAACCGTTGGGGCCAATAACACTTCCCTTAAAGGTCTGCCGGCTACATTGATGAAAGAAGCAAGTAATATTCGCTATCTATCACACATCAAAGCCCTATTCAGCCTCGCTTAGCCTCGCTTATTAATTT
>NZ_JBFUHM010000137.1:0-1688 GCF_056402395.1 Peribacillus sp. P4_B1 | reverse complement strand
GAGGCTGCTGAAAAACTCACGTTTTTCTAACTAGTACGGTAAATCAAATTAAAAAAAGACGATTCTCATTCGGTACTTGAATGGAAATCGTCTTTTTTTGCTTCTGTTTGTCACTTTTTTAGGCCATTAATTTCAATATTCTTTTCAAGTTAACGGTGAAAATAGCCATTGCTCCTTGTAATTCCATGCCAAGTAGACCCGAGGATTTTGCAACATCATACCCGTGCCTGTGTTTCAATTCACTGTTTTTCGCTTCAATTTTATAACGTTCTTTTGATTTTTCTTTAAAATATTCACTCTCCTGGAATGTAGCCTGTTCTATATGTTCATTGGATTTAATACTGACAGAATAGGTCTTGCTTTTCGCTCCTTCTTTATAACAGCCTTCTTTAAAGGGACAAATCTTACACTTTTCTACGTCGAAGTAATAGGTATCTGTTTGATTCGTCCCTACATCTTTTTTGCCCTGGCGAGCTTTCCTGATAGCCAAATGCCCAGCCTTACAAACGTACATTCCTGCATCCTTGTTAAATTGAAATTCCTCTTCCTTCTTCCGGAATCCCTGTGTAACTGAAGGATTCAATTTTGCGACTAGTTTAATGTTATTTTCTTCACTGTATTCAATATTTCCCTTCTCTGAGTAAGCTGCATCCCCAATCACGGTCTCAATCACCATACCAGCTGCCGTGCTCTTTTCAATTAATGCCTTTAATTCTTTACCGTCCGTTTTTTCACCTGTAGTGATAGTCGCAGCTGTAATGATTCGCTCCTCACTCATCGCAATATGTGTTTTGTATCCAAAGAAAGAAGAGTCAGCGCTCTTGTGGCCAATCTTGGCATCTTGGTCTTTGGAGATCCTTAACTGTTCGATATCATCAGCTACCGTTTCTATTAATAGATTTAACTGCTCTTTTACCTTTGGATATTGGGTGATACGCTCTTCTGTTTCCACTACCTCGATGAGCTTCTGGCTATAAGCAATTTCATCCTGTAATACATCAGTAGTGGTTTTGGCCGGGAATTTATTTTTCATCTCTTCATCTATCGAATAGATTACTTTTCTTAATTTTTTAGATTGGTCCATCAATATTTCTTTTGGAGTCTTATGATTGTATCTGGCTTTCGTGTGGGTGGCATCCACAATAATCGTTTTGTTTTTAATGATTTCCTTTTCAATCGCAATCTCAACGGTTTTATGAATGAGCATATCCAAAAGGTTTATGTCTTTTAAACGGAGCTTTCGAAATTTCGTTAAAGAGCTAGGGTCAATAACCGGATCTTCTGGAGCCATGCCGAGGAAGTATTTAAAGGACATGTCATACCTGGAACGCTCAACTATATCCACATCTGATAGGTCATGAATAGTTTTGAGCAGCAAATATTTAAACATACGTATTGGATCGACAGCATTCCTGCCGTTATGAAGACAGTAGTTGTCCCTCAATTCTTCCAACACAAAAGAAAAGTCAATAAGTTCATTGATCTTGCGTAACATGTTATCCTTTGGAACCACTACATCATAAATGGCCATATGAGGACTAAAAACCATAGACGTTTGTTTTTGAATCATCGTACTCACCCACATAAATTTATTACCTTGATTATAAAACAAAAAAAGGTAGATTTCCTCAGAATAAACTGAGAAAATCTACCTCTATTGGCCCGGAAGGGACTTTTTCAGTGCCCTC
>NZ_JBFUHM010000136.1:0-1755 GCF_056402395.1 Peribacillus sp. P4_B1 | reverse complement strand
ACTTTGTACCGCTTGCTACTTTATCGGCGACCTTCGCCGCTCCAGCCACACCACCGATTCCGAGTGCCATCAACAGGCCGTTCTGGCGCTGTTCCTCGGTTAGCTGGTTGCCGAACATGTCTTTGCCTGTGGCCGCTTCCTCGTTACAGATAATAACAATTTAACACTTGGGGGTATTAAAAATTATAGTGCTCTTTTAATTTTTAACGCTAAAAAGCACTCGTTGCCTTTAGTAGACAATCAAGCGCTTTAGGTTCATTTTCTAAATAAATCATTAAGTTTCATGTTTTAATGTTGACAGTATGACATCTATGAGGGGTCCTATCAATTAAAATGTTATCCCGCCCTATTTTCGTTCTTACTACCTAATATTAAAATTACATTGACACACCTTGAAGGTACAACCTTAATGAGTCATGAATTCAAATTAGAGCGTATCTTCGAGTGTAAACAATTTAAAGGTTATTATTTTTTATCTCATCAAACCACTCATTAAAAATATGAGTGGCCGTTTTAATCTCATCATGCGTATAAACTAAATCATACTTGTATTCAGCTTTGAAGTTCCCACTCTTTACATCATATATTAATTTCATCTCAGTGGGCATATCTCTTTTATATTCTTTGCACAATGCTTTGATTTTTCCCATACCTTCATTTAAGATATCTAATACCATAAAATTTCGTTCTGCAGATACATCATAGCTTTCTTCCTCATTCTCCAATGCATCATTCAATTTATGAGGCTCTACATACTTATCGTTAATCATATAAAAAAAATCGCTCGCAGTAACTCCTTCTTCACGTGAAGCATAAACATACACTTTATCTGCTCTATCTTCAACATATTCCATACATATGGATATCATATCTGCTTGCAATTCACTAAACTTATCTTCAAATTCTTTCATTCTACTTTTCACTCCTTAGATTAATTTTCAAGAACTCTAGAGCTCCTTTTACCATCAATAGTATATATTACTTTAAATTTTTCAGGACGCATATCACTCCCAGAGTAGATTATATCAACATTAACTGTTACTTTTTTGGGAGGTGTTTCTTTTAAAGCTACAGCCCATTCCTCTTCAATTTTCTTATATTGCTTCAAATTAACAACAGATAATTGCGATACCAAATTGTCAATTTTAGGTGATCCTCCAAACCTATCACCTGCCAAATGCCCTGCATGGTCTTTACCTTTTACTTTACCAGGTGTGTTTTTGCTGTGTGACAATCTATCTATTCTCGTTGTTAATTGTAAATTCTCTGTTTCAAATTTTACAATCCTACCTACATTATCTGTTTCATAAAAGTACTCATACTCTCCTGTTTTATATCTAATATCAGGCTTTAACCTATTTTTTCTTCCGTTTGTAAACTGTAGTCTGTTGTCCACTAATGTTTTAACTTCACTTACTTCAGCCCTAACTTTATCCGTACCCTTAGAAATACTCTCCCCTGAAACACCCTCTACTTTGCTATCTTTCACCGTAAATTTCTGATAGGCTTCCTTAATTGTCTGCTTTTCCATCATAACTTGGGGAAGGTTTGGTCCTCCTGCGAGGGAAACCTGTTCCATACTTATTCGTTTAGGTATTTCTTTTTTACCTAGTTCGTCACCTATATTTTTTAACGTGGTTTTTCCTGATCTCGCGATGTCTGTTATTGTAGCTTGAACCTTCTGAACCTGCTTTTGTGCAAATTCCTTACTGTAAGGGACGAACTTTGTACTACTGTAAGGGACGAACTTTGTAC
>NZ_JBFUHM010000135.1:0-1766 GCF_056402395.1 Peribacillus sp. P4_B1 | reverse complement strand
AAAGGCTCTTTTCGTAAAGATTGTTGTTTTTAAAACGAAACTATTTAAGGTYGATTGGAGCGGAAGTGCGAGACTCCTGCGGGAGCAGCGGGACAGGTGAGACCCCACAGGCGTTTACGCCGAGGAGGCTCACCGCCCGCTCCAAGGAAAGCGAGCATCTGGAGGAGAAATCAACCACAACTCACTACCTGGTAAATAGCAACAAAGTATGTGAAAACAGCCTAAATAAAAAAAGGACTTATACCGACCAATACCTGTAAAGGGTTGGTAACAAAATGGAGGATTACTAAATGAATTCTAAATTTACACCATTATTTGATTCGTTCAATCTAGGAAAAGGGATGGAAGTGAAAAATCGGTTGGTGATGGCGCCTATGACAAATTTCTCTTCGAATCCTGACGGGACTGTAACCGATGCAGAAGTTAACTATTATGAACGTCGGTCTGGCGGGGTAGGCATGGTTATAACAGCTTGCACATACGTGACGGCCAATGGTAAAGGTTTTCATGGTGAATTTGGCGGAGATACGGATGAAATGATTCCTAGTTTACATCGTTTGGCTTCTGCGATTAAAGCAAAAGGTGCAAAAGCAATTCTACAAATATTTCATGGCGGCCGTGAGGTTCCACCGGAATTAGTACCAAATGGTGATGTTGTAAGTGCAGGCAATATTCCGTCGGAAGGCGAAGGGAAACCTGTTCCACGTCCACTAACTGAAAGAGAAATTGAATCGATCATTCTCGATTTTGGTGAAACCACTCGACGAGCGATTGAAGCTGGATTTGATGGTGTTGAAATTCACGGTGCCAATGGTTATTTACTCCAGCAATTCTTTTCACCGCATTCAAACCGTCGTGAAGACAAGTGGGGCGGATCGCTTGAAAAACGTCTGACTTTCCCATTAGCGGTTGTGGACGAAGTGAAAAAGGCTGTTGCTGAATATGCCAAAAATCCGTTCATCGTAGGATATCGCTTTTCACCGGAGGAGCCTGAAACACCAGGAATCACCATGGATGATACACTTGCATTGATTGATGGGCTTGTATCAAAAAATATTGATTATCTCCATGTTTCATTAATGGATTTCTGGTCGAAAGCAAGACGGGGAGTCGAGGCTGACCGACCTCGGATAGAAATTATAAAAGAACGTGTCGGAGATCAAGTTCCTGTCATCGGCGTTGGTTCCATCTATACAGCGGATGATGCAATCAAAGCACTGCAATCAGGGGTTCCGTTAATCGCATTGGGCCGTGAACTTATAATCGACCCTGAGTGGGTACAAAAAGTGGAACAAGGCAGGGAAACTGAAATCGTGACAAAAATAAACAAGGATAATCAGCAGCAACTTGATATTCCAGATCCATTATGGCAAGCGATCATCCATTCTCCAGGATGGTTCCCGGGGATTGAATAGGAGTTGTCTCCGTATTAATTAAACGTTACTATTTTGTCACAAGAATTCGATAACACTCGGAAAAAGTGAACAACAAAAAGAAGACCCTGTCATTATGATGATTGGTATTATCCCCTACAGGTAGACAGAGTAAAAAGAGAGCATGATAAAATGTTCTTAACAGTCTATCTGAGAGGGGATTTTTCTATGGCAAAAAAGGGGCAAACGTTTCAAACATATACAGAAGAATTAAAGCGAGAAGTTGTTCGTTTGAAGTTGGAGGAAGGCTGGTCATATCGTCGGCTTCGTGAGCGATTTGGTATCAAAAGTGATGCACAAATAGCGAATTGGGTAAAGAAAGTGCAAAATAAT
>NZ_JBFUHM010000134.1:0-1841 GCF_056402395.1 Peribacillus sp. P4_B1 | reverse complement strand
ACTCAAAACCGCACCAATTCAATCTCTAAACTGTTTTGAGATACAAAATCGAGTACATTATAAACAATACAGTCATACAAATTTATCTGTAAACACATAGGGGAAGGCAATATCTATACCCTCCCCTTTTTCGAACAACATATATTTTTAATTTTCTTGATTATTTTATAAAAAAGAGTGATTATTTTTGTGATCCTTAATCAACTAACGCACCCGATAGTTTAAGTACAATCTTTCACGATCTGAAGAGAAGCTGCCATTGACAGCTCTGTTCCGTTCTTTAATTCTTGCATCTGAGGGTTGAATAAAAGTGGGCTTAATTGTGATTTGTTAATCTCTTTTCCATCAGTTCCGCCATTTGCTTCGAATTTGGATCCCCTTCATTTTGTAATTTATCAATGATGTTAATATAATCCGTTTCGTTTTGGTGCTGACTTAATTTATAAGCAGCCTGAATTTCTTCGACCTTAATCTTAAATCCAACTATGCCTTTCAGTTCACTTTCTAAGAGATGAGGAGAAAGTTTATCCCATAAAACAGGGTTTTCACGGTTTTTTTCATATTTTTCCAGCATTATTGTTAATTCTTCTATTAATTCATCTTTCTCTAAAATGCTTGCTTTACCATATACATGGACGGCTTGATAATTCCATGTTGGAACTTCTTCATGCCCATACCAAGAAGAAGAAATGTAAGCGCTCGGTCCCTGAAACATAACAAGGACATCATCACAGGTTTCAATTGTTCTCCATTGAGGATTTCCATAAGCAATATGCCCAGTAATATAGTAATCATCACCTTTTTTATTTAAACCTAAAGGCAAATGAGTGGCAATTGGTTTCCCTTGTTCTGTTGTGACAATCGTGCCAAAAGAGTTTTTTTGAACAAAATCCCAAACTTCAGCAACATTTGTGACCTTATGATATTTTGGAATATACATAATAATCCACCTTTCAAAAGTAGTTATATTAGTGTTTTAGTCATTATAAAGTCAATTTGTTCTTCATCACCCATATAAAAAGAGTGGGCTCCCGTTTGAACAAATCCCAGTTTCTTGTAAAAGGCAATAGCATTTTCATTTTTCTCCCATACGCCTAGCCAAATTTTCTTTTTGTTATGTTCCATCGCAATTTCCATTGCTTTATTTTGCAGACATTTACCAAGCCCAAGTTTTTGAAATTTATCCTTTATATAAACCCTCTCAATTTCAAGTGATTCATCACCCATTTCTTCAGACTGAGCATCATTGGTATTGATCTTTAAATATCCAGCGACTTCATTATTAAAATAAACAAAAAAGAATTGTGAAGAAGTATTTGATAATTCTTTTTCTAATTGTTTGAAGTTAAATGCCCTTTCCAAATAGGCATTCATATTTTCGGGTGTGTTCTGATGCTTAAATGTCTCATTAAACGTTTCATAACTAATTTCTTGAAGTTTGCGTGAATCTTCAAGGGTACACTTTTTTATATTAATAGTCATATATGTCGCTCCTTTATATAATCAATAATTTCTCTTGTTTCCCTTTTTTACAAATTCCCAGTCTTTTTCTACATTTTTTCTTACTCTTTGAAGAAGGTTGAAAATGGTTTCTACTTCTCTTTCGGAAAATCCCTCTAATGCAACGCTATTGGAATAATCATTTTCTCTTTTTATAAAAGGATAAACATTTTTCCCTTTCTCTGTTGGAAAGAGTTTTTTAATTTTTTTGTTATGTTTATCTTCTTTCTTTTCAATAAATCCATTAATTTCAAGTTTTTTTATAGAACGAGATGCTGTTGTTCGATCTACTTTTATCATCTCAGCTAACTTTTCTTGAATGATTCCTGGATTTTCACATA
>NZ_JBFUHM010000133.1:0-1887 GCF_056402395.1 Peribacillus sp. P4_B1 | reverse complement strand
AGTGAAATATGTTTTTTATGTATTAGGAATTTTAATATTAACCCTTGGTATTTCTTTCACTATACAATCAGACCTTGGAACTTCACCTTTTGATGCACTTTTAGTAGGACTGTCGATAAATGTGGGGCTTACTGTCGGAAGCTGGGAAATAATAATAGCTTTAATATTGATAGGTTGTAATTCATTTTTAAAAAGACAAAGACCAGAAGTTTTGGGGTTGTTAACAGCATTTATAACGGGAATTGGTATTGATATGTGGCTTTTTTTATTGCACAACTTGATAACGCCTGAACTATGGTACAGCAAAGTGGTTTGTTTTGGAATCGGCTTAGTTGCTATAGGATTAGGAACTGCAACATATTTACACACAAATTTTGCACCGATTCCAGTTGACCGTTTAACATTGATCATACAAGAATTAAATAGAACAAATTTATTTTTTTCGAGAACATTCATTTACCTCGTATTCTTGATAATGGCAATAATTTCCAATGGACCAATTGGCATTGGAACTTTATTAACAGTTTGTTTAGGGGGGCTCATACTTAATTACTTTATGCCAATTACTAAAAAGGTATTAGACAGGATAGTAACACACTTTAGTACATCACCTAATAATGATACTAATAAAAACCATTCCATATAGAATGGTTTTGTTTTTTTAAATGAACTAACCTGCCCCGATAGTTCCATAAAGCAAAGCTGCCTTAAAGACAGCTCCGATCTAGCTAAGGCACCTGATAGTTCATTAAGAAAAGCGATTCTTTAATAAGAATCGCACCCGATTATGGAACAACGACCACTCCTAAAAGGAATATTAAAACGGTGATAGTATTGTTATAATAGATTTTTAGACTTTTGAAAGTAACGACAAATGTTATGGGTGGTGTTTTTTTGAAAAAAGAAGTGAAAAAGGATTTAATTAAAGTTATATCCGTGACTGTTGCAGGTGTAATTCTTATATTAATGATTCCTTTTCTTTTTTCTTATTTACTATAATAATTACTTTGACATCATCTACCGTATTCGTGTTTCCTCCATAATTTGGTCCAATTGTTGAACAAAGGTCAAACAGCACTCTTCAACTATCCTGCCCCTTAGTGTCATAAGAAAAAGGCTGCCTCAGCAACCTTCCTTATTGAAGTAAAGACCCCTAGTTTAAGAACAAAGTATTATTATACAAAGTATATTAATCCAGAAATACCCAAAGAGATTACAGCTATGAGGCCCGAGATTAATGCTATTTTCGTTCTAAAGCAACGATTCTTTGTTGTTTCAGAATGAAAATTTGCTCTTTGTTGTTGTCCACCTGTCCATGCTCCTATAAAGACCCCTGAAATAACAATACCTACTATCCCAACAATAAGAAAAAACTGAAACATTAATAACTCCCCCTTGGTAGGCCCTGATGTATTTTTATACATGTTACACCATTAATTTCCGTTAAGTTCCTTATGGAACTAATCTGCCCCGATAGTTCCATAAAGAAAAGCTGCCTTAAAGACAGCTCCGATCTTCAGCTAAAGCACTCGTTAGCATTCCTGTAGATCGTTAAATATCAGGTTTGAAAAAAATAGAGCCCCTCAGTAAGATACGAGTATAGAGACCAATCTAACTCAAAATCTTAAGGAGGAAGCCCTACTATGAATTTTAAAATGCAAAACAAACAAAATCAACTAATCGAGAGAATTACGGATCAACATCTAGTTGTTGGTGTGGATATTGCCCAACACGTACACGTGGCCCGTGCAGTAAACTATCGGGGCATTGTGGTCGGAAAACCTTTGTCTTTTCAAAATAACGAAGAGGGTTTTACTAGCTTACTAAACTGGATCAAGGAACTAAAACACTTGAAAAACTTAGACACCACGATAGTCGGAATGGAAC
>NZ_JBFUHM010000131.1:0-1954 GCF_056402395.1 Peribacillus sp. P4_B1 | reverse complement strand
CTGCCGGGGTCAACTCGGAGGAAGGTGGGGACGACGTCAAATCATCATGCCCCTTATGTCTTGGGCTTCACGCATGCTACAATGGCCGGTACAAAGGGTTGCGATACTGTGAGGTGGAGCTAATCCCAAAAAGCCGGTCTCAGTTCGGATTGGGGTCTGCAACTCGACCCCATGAAGTCGGAGTCGCTAGTAATCGCAGATCAGCAACGCTGCGGTGAATACGTTCCCGGGCCTTGTACACACCGCCCGTCAAGTCACGAAAGTTGGTAACACCCGAAGCCGGTGGCCTAACCCCTTGTGGGAGGGAGCTGTCGAAGGTGGGACTGGCGATTGGGACTAAGTCGTAACAAGGTAGCCGTACCGGAAGGTGCGGCTGGATCACCTCCTTTCTAAGGAGCACCTACAACTTTCYCTGCCGGGCGTTATGTCCGTGTGGTGGGGTTGTCAGGAGTACGCCCGTTGCGCAGACGATTGTTCTGCGGCGGGTGCTCACGGGTGGAATATCAACGAATAGGTGCCTGGCGGCACAGGCCGGCAGTTAGTACGGATGCTCTCTTGAGGGTGTCCTGGAACGCACGCCGGAATGAGCTGCTGGGTAGTGTTTGGCACACTGTTGGGTCCTGAGACAACAGGACCGGGAGGGTTTTCCTTTCCGGAGCTGGTTTGTTTCTGGTTTCCTGGCTGCACCGATCACRCGGTTGTTCCCTTTTGTGGGGCGTGTGTGGGGTGTGTGGTACGGGGTTGTTGTTTGAGAACTACATAGTGGACGCGAGCATCTTTTATAAGAAGCAATTTCCAAGAATATGAACCTGGATCTGTCGCTGTTGCCTTTTGGGGTGATGGTGGTGGTTTCTGTGGTTCTCTCGAAAATTACTCCTTGATCTTTTGTGGTCAAGTTTTTAAGAGCACACGGTGGATGCCTTGGCATTAGGAGCCGAAGAAGGACGTAGGAATCTGCGATAAGCCTGGGGGAGTCGATAACCGGACTGTGATCCCAGGGTGTCCGAATGGGGAAACCCCGCCAGGGGCGCGAGCTGCCTGGTGACCCGCATCTGAACACATAGGGTGCGTGGAGGGAACGCGGGGAAGTGAAACATCTCAGTACCCGCAGGAAGAGAAAACAATAGTGATTCCGTCAGTAGTGGCGAGCGAACGCGGATCAGGCTAAACCGTTCCATGTGTGATAGCCGGCGGGCGTTGCATGGTCGGGGTTGTGGGACTTCCCACTCCAGCTCTGCCGGGCTGGGAAGGTGAGAGTGCAGGCATAGGTGAACGGTCTTGAAAGGCCGGCCGTAGAGGGTGTGAGCCCCGTAACCGAAATGTTGTGCACCGCCTGGTGAAGTATCCCAAGTAGCACGGGGCCCGAGAAATCCCGTGCGAATCTGTCAGGACCACCTGATAAGCCTAAATACTCCCTAATGACCGATAGCGGACCAGTACCGTGAGGGAAAGGTGAAAAGTACCCCGGGAGGGGAGTGAAACAGTACCTGAAACCGTGTGCTTACAATCCGTCGGAGCCTCCGCGAGCGATCGTGTTGGGGTGACGGCGTGCCTTTTGAAGAATGAGCCTGCGAGTTAGTGTTACGTCGCGAGGTTAACCCGTGTGGGGAAGCCGTAGCGAAAGCGAGTCTGAATAGGGCGTTGCAGTGGCGTGATCTAGACCCGAAGCGAAGTGATCTACCCATGGCCAGGTTGAAGCGACGGTAAGACGTCGTGGAGGACCGAACCCACTTCAGTTGAAAATGGAGGGGATGAGCTGTGGGTAGGGGTGAAAGGCCAATCAAACTTCGTGATAGCTGGTTCTCCCCGAAATGCATTTAGGTGCAGCGTTGCGTGTTTCTTACCGGAGGTAGAGCTACTGGATGGCTAATGGGCCCTACAAGGTTACTGACGTCAGCCAAACTCCGAATGCCGGTAAGTGAGAGCGCAGCAGTGAGACTGTGGGGGATAAGCT
>NZ_JBFUHM010000130.1:0-1970 GCF_056402395.1 Peribacillus sp. P4_B1 | reverse complement strand
AACTAGTCGAGTAGAAAGGAGCCTTCCTACCTTACGGTAAATTGTACTCCTCCCCCTCACAGAACCGTGCTTGCGCTATTAACGCACACGGCTCCTCCTAGTCATCGTTTACAGAATGTAGCTAATCTCTTTGCTTAGTTCATAGATATTCACTTTGATTCTTGGTGAAGGCAGTGGATATTTACGGAGAAAGAGATTAAATTTATCCCATGTAAAGGACTTTCTTTGGCTTCTTCTGTTTAGCCATTTAAATAGTAAGTATTCGAGTCTCTCTTTGAAGTTGTTAACCGTTTTTATGTTATCGGTCATACAATAATAGTTGTAATAACCTATGAGTGAGCGTTTAAATCTATCCATGATCGTATGAATATCTTTATTTCTATTAATCTTCAGCCATTCTTTAGATTCTTTTAGTTTACCTTGGACTTTCTTATTACTAGATTTCCGTTTCACTCGGAATTTCCCTTGTTTGCTTTTCCCGCAATAGTGAGTAAACCCTAGGAAATCAAAGGTATCTGGTTTATTACTCCCATCTCGCTTTGCATTATTTTCTGCAAACCTCCCAAAGGGTATAATTTTCGTTTTATCCTCGGCTATCTCCAAGTTAAACTTCTTCAATCTAAGCTTTAATGAATAGAAGAATTGCTGAGCTTCACTTTTATGTTGAAAACAACAAACAAAGTCATCTGCATATCTTACTATGTAGGCCTGCCCTTTACATTGTTTCCTAACCACTTTCTCAAACCATAAGTCGAGAACGTAATGGAGATATACATTCGCTAATATCGGAGATATTACTCCACCTTGCGGTGTACCGTTATCTGTTTTGTACTTCTTACCTTCCTCCATGTATCCACCTTTAAGAAACCTGCTGATTATTCTCTGTAGGTTAGGGTCGGTAACTCGGAGGTTCAAGAACTCCATCATCCACTTGTGGTCAACGTTGTCAAAGAAACCCTTGATATCTACATCCACTACATAACTTACTGATTTCTTTTCAATATAATGGTTCAGTATTTTCAGCGCATCATGGCAATTTCTATTAGGACGGAAACCAAATGAACAATCTAGGAAGTCATTTTCATAGATAGTATTTAGTATTTTTGTCATGCCTTTTTGTACAATTTTATCCTCATGTTCCGGTATCCCCAAAGGCCTTTTCTTGGTAGAATTGAGTTTTGGGATATACATCCTTCTTACTGGAACAGGGCGATAACTTTTGCTTTTAAGCCTACTTACTAAATCCTTTATATTTTCTTCCAAGTTTTCGCTGTATTGTTCTTTAGTCGTTCCGTTAACACCAGTCGCCTTTTTATTAGGTAGTTCATGATGACACTGTGTTAGCGATTGCTCATTTAATAAATGCACAAGAGATGTAAATTTCATTTTAGGCTCGGATTTTGCTAATTCTGCTATCCTTAGTAGTTTTGTTTCCATTTATTATTCCTACCTCTGTGTGTAGTAAATGTTTCCCTAGTAAGGGTGATAACTGGTAGCTAGCCTTTCCTCCATCGGCATTACCCAACTTCACTGGTACTACGCTGCTATCCGACTCCCTACACGGCATTTGGTTTCCTTACTTGTTATCGCTTGTACACCATACTCTTCAATAAAATAGAAAAGACCGGAAGGGTCTCCCGAGTTGCCGTATCATATCAATGTGTAACGTGCCAAGGTCTCTGACTCCAGAGAGGTTTTATCCTTCTTGCCTTGGACGAAGGATAAAATATTGCTTTCTGCACGCAGGTAAGGCATCAGCCCTCTCGGTTCACTAACGTTTATGGAGCTCAATCCCTTCAACCATTTGGCTTTCGGCCCGCCACCTAACTGTCTACGCTTAAAGACTAGAGTTACCTTTAGTCCTCCAAGACTCGCTACGAGCGAATGGCTAGTTCTTACTCGGCGGGAATCCCACCCGCTATATGATACGACCTAGGCTCGGCCGCACACCTGCCCCTTTTGTTCCATAA
>NZ_JBFUHM010000129.1:0-2005 GCF_056402395.1 Peribacillus sp. P4_B1 | reverse complement strand
CGAAAAATAAAAGCAATGTAAAATATTTGGTACAATCCCCCTCACCTAATTATTCTTCGATCAAGGAATAGACTACAAAAAGGATCTAGTACATATGACTATACTAGTAATTGGATTAACCTTCCACTTTTCTTATAGAACTAAACTGCCCCCGTTAGTGCCATAAGAAAAAGGCATAAATCCTTCCTGCTGAATCAATGCCTTCACTTTTTGAAATTAACTTTACTATTATTTTTTTTAGTTAACATATAGCTTTGTTTTATCATTTCGTAAATGGCTTCCTTTGGAACAGTACCGTCAAGAATTATCGAATTCCAATGGTCCTTATTAAGATGAAATGCTGGAACTACCGAATGGTAAATCTGACGCCAATAATCTAAAAAATCGGGATCACATTTCACATTAATCCAAATATGGCCATCTTTTTCAAATATCCACGCAAACACTTTCTTGTTATCTATATGTCGCATTAACGTCCAATTCTTATCACGAAATGGATAATCTTCATATGTATTACCCATTCCCAAACAGTAACCGATAGCTCCCTCTCTATTTTTCATTGTTAACCTCTTTTCTAACATAATAACTTGGTAGTTTTTTAATAAAGCTGCATCCTTAATTATAACCCCTGGACGCTTTATTTCACTAACTGCCCCGTTAGTTCCTTAAGGAAAAAGCGCCTTAAAAACAGCTCCGATCTTAAGCTATCGCATCTGTCAGTTAATTAAGCGATAAATATAACTAATAGCCCATATTATAATTAAGACCCAAATCAATAATATTATTGAGCCGACTATCCAATTCTTCGGCTTACCGTTTTTCATCATTTCCTCTGCCTTAACTTCACAGTCGGTTAATACACTCTTTGGAATCATCTTTAATGCAATCATTATCCCTATTGGAACGAGAATTACATCGTCTAAGTAGCCAAGAATGGGTATAAAATCTGGGATTAGATCAATCGGACTGAATGCATAAGCAACAACACAAGCTGTAAATACCTTTGCATACCAAGGCATCCGTTCATCTTTACAAGCAAAGTAAAGGATAAAAATCTGTCGTTTTACATTTCTCGCCCAAGTCTTCATTTTGTTAAACATTTTATCTCCTATAATAATAATGATTTTATTTTCATTATAACAAAATGAAATTTACTAAAGATTGTTTTGCACTAATCTTCCCCGATATAGACAGCTCTGACCTTCATCTAAAGCACATGAGGTTAGAGCATATTCTCGGCAATATTTTTCAGTGCCTTTGCACGAGAAACGATAAATGCTCTCATATACTTCTCCAAAAACAATTTATCTGCTAAAACCCCAATTGGACCGAACGGTGATTTATATTGAAATTTATCTATCATTATAGTTCCACCTGGTACTTCTATAAACTGATGTGTATGAACAAAAGAATGGAAGGCTCCCTTCACCATAATATCTACAAACTTATATGGTTTTTCCATTAATGTCACTTGGGCTTTCAGCCTTTGTTTAATACCAAAGTGAATGGCTTCAAAAGTAACAGTATCTCCCTCCTCTAATAACCCTTCTGTCACACCATCAACAGCAATTTCCTTTGTTTTCGACGTCGTTTTAGTATGAATATCCACGCTCCTCGCAAGGTCAAAACATAATTCAACTGGTGTGTTAATATATTGTTGATACTCAATAACAGGCATTTCTTAGTCTCCTTTTAGAAGCACTTTCTAGCACCAGCATTATAGTTCGTTAATGCCAATATTACCTAGCCCTTATTCAACTAGTCGAGTAGAAAGGAGCCTTCCTACCTTACGGTAAATTGTACTCCTCCCCCTCACAGAACCGTGCTTGCGCTATTAACGCACACGGCTCCTCCTAGTCATCGTTTACAGAATGTAGCTAATCTCTTTGCTTAGTTCATAGATATTCACTTTGATTCTTGGTGAAGGCAGTGGATATTTACGGAGAAAGAGATTAAATTTATCCCATGTAAAGGACTTTCTTTGGCTTCTTCTGTTTAGCCATTT
>NZ_JBFUHM010000128.1:0-2091 GCF_056402395.1 Peribacillus sp. P4_B1 | reverse complement strand
CCATCTATCTGCTTCATTTACTCTGTACCACCTTCGGCAGTAAGGACTTTGTTTTGTTTCGCAAACTCATCCAATGATACCTAGCCTTATATGAAGTTCGTGTTCCTCAGACCGGAGGTTTGCCGCTTGCTTCCTTCAGATTCCACGTCACCGTGGACACCCTTGCATTAAGCTAACCACTACTACTGCCTTCATGATTCGGGACTTCCACCCTATAGATTGCACCCATGCCGGGCGCACGAAAATGGAGCTGCTGATCAGCTCCTGGTAATGAACTAAACCCGTTAGTTGAAGAAGAAAAATTCATTTTTCAAATCTAACTAACGTTTTTTCGGGAATTTCAATCTGGTCAATATCAAAGTTATTGATTTGGAGAGTTAACTCACCATCTCGCTTTTCAGCTTCTTCTCCTACCCAACAACTATAGAGTTCAAAAAAATCACCTTTATCAAGGTAACTGTCCATAATTTTACATAATTCTATTAGTTTCTTTTTCGATTCGGCACACGTTTTTGGGTTCATATATTCTAAAATCTCAATTCCCCAATGACTTGATACCTCATAAACGTAAGGAGTAGTAAACTGATACTTCTTTACACTTAGCAAGTCAAACTCACCGGCAAAACAACCGCCAATATAAAAAAATTCATCTGAATATTCATCATCATTAATCGGTATTTCTATATCACACCCAATATAGGAAGCCAAACTCATTTCCACTCACTCCTTGTTATTCCTTAAGGAACCCGTTAGTTCCATAAGAATTTATTGTAATTGAAATTTAGGCCACTCTTTTTCTGGGATAACTCTGTTGAAATAATTGGTTGGTTTGATTTTATTCCCTACAATTTTAAAAGTTATTATCTCTTCCATATATGGTGGGGTATGTGGACCTTGGAAACTTACTACTTGAACTTTAACGTTAAATATATCAATGTTCTCTTCATCTTGTTTTATTTCTAATATTTTCTCATTACCTCTAAACCAATCTCCCCCCTACCAAGCTAATTGGTTCCTGTAATAGCTTAATTAATGCTTTTTCCAACACGTCTTCAGGTTTTTCTGTAGCTTTTAAAGAATTGGGAGCTAAGATTAAGCTAAAGCATAAAATGATTAATAATAAAAATTTCTTTTTCTATAACTCACCTCAGTATTAGCCTTTACTACGGTTATTTTATTTCCCTTATTCAACTAAACTGCCCTGATAGTTGCATAATCGAGTAGGGGGAAAATATGTTTATTTTCGCCCCTCTCACAACACCGTACGTACGGTTCGCGTATACGGCGTTTCAATTTATATCACAGTGTGTACTTTTAGATAATGTTCTAAAGCAGAGGGAACTCCCCTCTGCTTTAGTCTTTTGTTTGAGATTGCTCTTTGGACGACTTTGGATAATCCTATGAATCGGTAACCTTTTCGACAGTAGGTTAATCCTTTCGCTTCTTCCTCCGGAATTCCTAGTTGAATAAGCGATTTAATTTGTTTCTTCGCTACTTTCCATTGTTTCCATATGATGACCCTAATTCTAGAGCGAAGCTTTGTGTCTATTCGTTCCGTCATTTTTTTCATGTTTGCCACTCTGAAGTAGTTTACCCATCCAACTATTACTTGGTTCAATTTCAATATTCGGTAGTCTAGTGGAACATTCCAATTTCGCTTTGTCAGTTGTCGAAGTTTCCTTTGAAACTTCTGTACAGAACTTGGATGAGGTTTCACTTTGTAGTTGTTGTTATTAGTGTCATAATAATACCCAAATCCTAAGAATTTCAACTCTTTTGGACGTGAGATTCTACTCTTCTCTACGTTGACTATCAGGCCTAATTTCTCTTCTATAAATCTCACGATTGTGCTCATTACTCGGTTCGCTGCCTTTTCACTTTTCACAAAGATAAGGGCATCATCAGCGTACTGGTATTATCCCCTACAGGTAGACAGAGTAAAAAGAGAGCATGATAAAATGTTCTTAACAGTCTATCTGAGAGGGGATTTTTCTATGGCAAAAAAGGGGCAAACGTTTCAAACATATACAGAAGAATTAAAGCGAGAAGTTGTTCGTTTGAAGTTGGAGGAAGGCTGGTCATATCGTTCGT
>NZ_JBFUHM010000127.1:0-2288 GCF_056402395.1 Peribacillus sp. P4_B1 | reverse complement strand
ATTTCATGCGTCTCCATGGTCTCATGAAAGGCCAGTTTTTCATTTTCCATCCAATCACCCCTTAAGTGTATGTAACAAAAGTAATTTTCCCTATTCAACTCATTGGTATACAGGGGGTCTAGGTTTTACCTTCTTTAAGAAACAATGAATAAGACCATTTGAACAACGAAAGATAAGTAAGTGAATGTAAATGAAAGGAGAGATACTTTTAATGGGAAAGTTAGGACTGCATGAAACGTTAGAGTTGCATGAAATATTGAATTTCAAAAGCCTTTGTCTATCCAAAAGTTCTATAATGAACGGATTAGTTCGAGATACGGAATTAAAAAACATTCTATTACAAGACATCAGCAGCGGCAGAGAGCAAATTCAAAGATTACAGGAAATTCTGGTTAATCAAGGAGAGGGGAAATAATGACCAACTTTTTGCAAAATATGGCGGGTATGAGTGGAATGACCGATCAGGTGATTGCAACTGACTTTCTGATTTCTGCCAAATCAGGAATTAGAAATGCGGCATTCGCTATAACTGAAACAGCTTCACCTGAACTGAGGGCTGCATTACGGGAACAGCTAAAGTCCGCTGTAGAAACACATGGGATCATAAGTGATTATATGGTTTCAAAAGGTTATTATCACCCTCAGGATATGGATGAGCAAGCACAGGTGAATCTTAAAACGGCTAATACGGCATTGGATCTTTCTCAACAATAAGATTTTGACGAGCTTTTGGATGGTTCCACTTTCCAAAAGCTAACTGATGAAGTGCCCTCTATCTTTTGATAGAGGGAAATTTCATTGCGATAATAAACATATCAACAAAAGTTGAGTTTTTTGTGTTGACTTTATCAACTGTAAATATTAAAATTACAGTAATCTCCTTGAGGAGGATGCAAAAAGTGAATAGTGATTTTACAATAGCTGTGCATAGTTTGGTCTATTTAGCTTATCTACCAGATCATATGGCTAGCAGTGAGTCTATCGCAGAAAACGTTTGTACAAATTCGGCAAGGATTCGGAAAATGATGAGCTGCTTACGGAATAAAGGATTTGTTAAGACTAAAGAAGGTGTGGGCGGAGGCTATATTCTGGACTGTAACCCTGAAGAGGTGAGTTTGGCAGATATTTATATAACGGTCTCGCATGGAACCTTGAAGCCAAAGTGGTGTACAGGTAATCCGGAGAAAAAATGTGTCATATCTTCCAATACCCAGGTAGTCATGGATCAAATCTTCGATGAAGCTGAGTTATATTTTGAAAAATATTTAGAAGATATTACTCTCAGCACTTTTTTAGAAAAAATTAAACAATGTCCGTGATGTTGATTTAGTTTTTTCTTTTGTCTTTACTGTACATTTTATTTTTACAGTTAATAATTGATAACAATAGAATATAAAAGGGGTGTTAAAAATGGCCGGAAATAATCAGTTAAATAATGGGGATTGGGTGCAGGGAAGATCAAGAGATGGAGAACTTATCCATGGTTACATTGAAACGGTAAGCGCGAATCGAGAAATCGTTAAAGTGAATGTGGTGGAAAGTGACAATGAAAAAGCGGTCGGGAAATCGATTTGGATTCCGAGTAAATGGACTGAAAAGCTGCCTGATCTAGAAATCAGTAACGAAAGTCATCTTTTGGCATTAATTGATTTGGCTTTACTATCTAAGGATGAAACATGGTTTATGGAGTTATCCGGTAAATTGGAATCGATTAAAATCCATCCGAAAATAAATATCAGGAAATCCGAGTTTCTTATCCCGGGAAATAGAATCGGGAAACTTGATTTAAATAGATGATGAGTCAAAAACCATAATATATCGGATAATACAAGGAGGACATGATCATGACAATAGAACATGTAACAGATGATAATTTTGCTAGTGAAATCAAGGAAGGTTTAGTACTGGTTGATTTTTGGGCACCGTGGTGCGGACCATGTAAAATGATTGCCCCAATCCTTAATGAAATTGATGTTGAAATGGGTGATCGGGTTAAGATAGTAAAATTGAATGTGGATGAAAATTCAGCTACGACAAGCGATTATGGAGTGATGGGAATTCCGGCCCTTATTCTTTTCAAAGATGGAGAAAAAGTAGATCAGGCAATTGGCTTACAGCCTAAAGAAGCCATTGCGGCATTGATTGAAAAGCATGCATGAGTAGTATGTGTTAAATAAAGGCTCTTTTCGTAAAGATTGTTGTTTTTAAAACGAAACTATTTAAGGTTGATTGGAGCGGAAGTGCGAGACTCCTGCGGGAGCAGCGGGACAGGTGAGACCCCACAGGCG
>NZ_JBFUHM010000126.1:0-2547 GCF_056402395.1 Peribacillus sp. P4_B1 | reverse complement strand
GCATTAATGGGGGGAGCCAATGTGCCCGTGATGCCTGTTGTCATCTATGATCAAATAAATAATTTGCTACATTGGACATTCGGATCTGCTCTTTCTTATATTCTATTAGCAACCACTGTCATATCAGTAGCTGTCTTTACCAGAGCGTTTGAAAAAGGGAAATTCAAGGAGGTATTCCGATGATGAAAACGTTTGGAGGCCTTCGGATTGCCGTAGCCGTGTTGGCCATTATCTATATCTTGATACCGCTCATTGTCGTTATTCCCGCTTCTTTTACAAGTGCCAATTATCCAAGTTTTCCGGCTGAAGGCTTCTCGCTGAAATGGTATGCCAAAATCTTGGAGCGACCTGAATTTTTGGAAGCATTTTTGAATAGTGCGAAGTTCGCAGCATTAGCTGCCCTTTTCTCCGTCATATTCGGAACTTTGGGAGCCCTTGGCATCGCAAAGTATGATATACCAGGAAAATCGTATATTACGGCCCTATTAACTTCTCCATTAAGTGTGCCGCAATTAGTCTTAGGGATTGCACTTTTAATGTACTTTACACCAATGATGCTTGCCGGTACATCTACAGGATTTTTAATTGCCCATATCGTCATTTGCATACCATATGTTATGCGGCTCGTATTAACCGGTTTAAGTGGATTTGATTATAATCTCGAACGGGCCGCGGCCATACTTGGAGCGAATCCACTAACAGTATTCATGAAAGTGACACTGCCGCTAATTGGATCCGCGGCCATCTCAGGGGGATTATTCGCATTTTTGACATCATTTGATAATGTAACGGTCTCGCTCTTTATGGTATCACCTGAGATGAGAACGCTGCCGATCGAGATTTTCTCGCAAATGCAGGATGCCTACAATCCAATCGTTGCATCCGTGTCAAGCGTGGTTATTTTCATATCAGTCCTTCTAATCGTCATACTTGAAAAAATTCAGGGTGTTGGAAAAGTTTTTGGTGGTTCCCATCATACAAACGGTTAATAAGGATTTTAGTGATGTGACAATCGATCCTGCTGACCAAGCTCGGATTTTATCCAGAAAAAAATCAGCTAAACGTTCCATTCAAATGATCCAAGCACCTTTTAGCAGCCAAAAGTGGTGCCGTTAGGATAGGGACAGAAGGGTTAACTTGCTTTGCGACATGCTCCATACTATATTGTGAAAGCAAAATCACTTCTGTCTTTCCATCCAATTGTTCCACCATCTTTTTTACTCGATCGTCATGTTCCTTTCTTTTTCCTTGAGATAATAAATGAATGACCCATGGATCTACCAATGATTCGATCAAACAGTCCGGATTCTTATTCAATAAATAATTTTGAAGGGCGACGGGCGTTTCTTTTACGGTTGAAACCAGGCCGATGCTAGTATATCGAGGTGCTTCATCAAGCATGGCCTCATCTGAACGAAATAACTTTACAGAATAAAGAGGTTGTAAAATTGAAGTGATGTCATTAAAAGCAGAGCAAGTAAGTTGGATGCATGAAACGCCAGAATCATAGGCTAAACTCACTAATGATGAAAAGCGGCGGATGATTTCCGGAGTTAACTTGCTGCTCTTTTCCATCAAGGCGAGAAGGCCCGTGTCCATGAAATGAAGGAGTTCAATGTTCGGAGCAACTGTTTGAAATGCCATTTCAATTGGTTTTAGTGCAGTGGTGGTTGCGTGAATAAGTGCTATTTTCAATAAAAACCCTCCTTTTTTATTTCATTATATCTAGCAGGATAATAGAATACCATTATATTACATCAATGAAAGGAAGTGAGAATTATGGAGAAAGAAGCCCTGGACGATCTTAGTCAGGTAATTCCAAGTGATAGAATGTACCTTGATTTGGCAGAAAGGTATTGTTATAGCTATGACGCTTCTTTTGGGGAATATTTACCTGAAATCGTTATACAGCCAAAAAACGCGGAGGAAATCAGTGAGGTGGTTAAATTGGCTAATACTCACAAAATACCTGTTTACCCTAGAGGATCCGGAACTTCGCTAAGTGGCGGCCCTTTACCTGTTAAAGGGGGGATGGTTCTTGATATGACCCTTTTACGGGATAAATTGATCATTGATCGGGAAAATATGCTTGCCATTGTCTCTCCAGGTGTGATAACGGCAAATATCCATAAAAAGGCTGAAGAAGCCGGCTTGTTCTATCCGCCTGATCCAAGCAGTTCCAATGTTGCCACAATTGGCGGAAATCTATTGGAAAACTCCAGCGGGCCAAAGGGATTGAAATACGGAACGACAAAAGAATATGTGATAGGCCTGGAGGTGGTCACACCTACGGGAGAAATCATCCGCACTGGCGGAAAGACTGTAAAGAATGTAACAGGGTATGATTTGACACGATTGATTGTAGGATCGGAAGGTACCTTGGGCATCGTTACAGAGGCAATCATTCGCTTAATTCCAAAACCGCAATCAAAACATACATTTGTCGCCCACTTCAATCATTTGATCGACTCCGGTCATGCCATTACCAGCATTTTATCGTCAGGAATCCTACCATCAGCCATGGAGCTAATGGATAATGCGTGTATC
>NZ_JBFUHM010000125.1:0-2587 GCF_056402395.1 Peribacillus sp. P4_B1 | reverse complement strand
CCCTTGATACTGAAGAATACGAAGAAAGTCCACTAAAGGATTTTTTGGATGGGGAATTGATGAAGATTTCCAAACGAAAAGTGGACCGTCATCCAAAAACTGAACAAATACCGACGAAAATCGGTTCTTTCATTGTCGAAGAAGGACATGCACTTGATTCCAACCCTAATTACAATGTATTTAACCGGGTTCGATATGCTAAAACGAAAGAAGAATTCCAAGAAGAAAATGAACAATTCACGCGGTCTTATATTGATACAAGTGCCGTCCGTGGCGGTGTCTTCATAATCGCATCGGCTAAATTATCGAAATATCTCGATGAACCATTCGTTTTCTTATTAAAATGTGATTTCGAGCCGAAAGTTGCTTCCATTTCGGATGAACGGACCCTGATTAGGCACGTTGAAATGGCAATCACCACTAAAAATATGAAATCCATTCAATACCCCTACATGCCCGAAGAAGGTATGGTCGAAGAAGCCGAGCTGAAAATCCATCAGGCCTCACATGCCCGTTACTTCGAGGATTTCCTGAAATTCGTTGAATATGGCGAATCGATGCCGGAAATCATGAAAAACCAGGTCATCCATATGGTCCATGAACATGTATCCGCTCAATTCGAAGAAAACAGTGACGAATTGCACAAATTCGAACAGGACCTAGAAATCTGGGAAACTAGCGATAAGCGGGAAATTCAGGAACGCCTTGAGACCCACCAAGTCGTCGAAGCCACAGCCCAGATTGTCGAACATACACCTGAAGCCGAACTGCGCATGAAGCTTGGCAGTACATCTATCAAAGGACTTCTAGCCGATTTTGGCGACAGCATCCATTTAGGAAAGATTAATGGGAAGTATGTATTGATGATAGAATCCAATACGATTGAGTTCGATAAAGGCGTTTCGCCGATTGAGTTTCATAGGCCGGATGATTTGATGGAGATTGTGGAGCGGATTAGTAGGAAGGTTTGAGGGAATGGTGATGATTAATTTAGGGGTTTTGTGATCATTGTTGTGATCATAAAAACAGTGCCATTTAAACGTTTGTGATCCTTTGTGTGATCAAATCTGTGATCAAATTTATGCTCTAAAACATGTAAATAAGGGTTTCCTTTAATTAAGTACAACCAAATATTAATTCAAAAAGACAGTGAGCTTATCTTTGCTTACTGCCTTTTTGTTTATAACTATTAGTTATGATAAACATCCTGCACGTCATCGTCATTTTCACGTTTTTTGATCATTAACTCTTGGCATATTAGTATTTTGAAAAACTTTAAATGTATTCAAGATTACTATGATTTATGTTTACATATAATCACATGTAACACTTTTGGGGACAGGCTCAATTTAAACTATAATAAACAAATTCGGATTATAGATTACATTACTTTGTTTCAAAAATATTCCTCTTGTGCCACTTAAAGTACACTTTATTTTTGGAATGAATCTGAATTTTAGTACTTGGTACTAATCCATACTTCAAATAATCTTCATTACTGATAACTGAAGAAATGTGCAAACGTCCTTGTCCATCAAATGCAATTAACCCTTTATCATACAGGGCATCATGATTACAACAAAGCAGTACGCCGTTGTATGGATCTAAACGTTCTTCATTTGTGCTATCTTTCCACGGTTTCGAATAGCTCGCTCTTAGTAACTCAGGTAAATCAATACTGCATAATGCGCATTTATGATCCCACAATGGCGTAAGATACTTGCGAAACTTCTGTTGACCTAAACGAATTTTTGTTTTTACTTCTGATTCTGTTTCTGCAATAACTGGAACTAATGTATTTCTTTCAGTTCTTCTCACATTATCAATCGATAGCTCAAGTTGTTCCTGGTCTACTTGATATATATTTAAATCACTAATCAAATCTAGAAGTTTAATAGCAAGTTCCTCATTACAAGGATATAAATAGCCTTGATTGCCATCACCATTTTTTTGAAAAGCCGAATACTTAATTGGGAGTAGTGGGAGAATTTCATTTAACCCAGCCCTAACATTTAAAGGTACATCTAGCTCATGGTATTCTAATTTCACTAAATAGCCTTCATCGTTCCATTTGCTATGATTTTGCATAATAGAAGGTTTAGGGGCATTTTTATAATTATCATTTGCAACGCTAATTGCAACAATTAAACCTTTTACATAATGAAAGATTCGATCGCCTTTTTGTACCTCTTTCATACGTTTCCAAGAGTGCGGTACATTTCCTCCCTTATCCTGTTGTGGCGACCAAATAATCCCTAGATCTTTTTCTTCCTGATATGTGTGACCTTGCATAACGATAAAATTATTCAAATTGCTTCCCCCTAAAAAACGTGGCTGTTTTGATATATTCTATTTTACATTAAATGTTCTATTAAAATAACACCTTCCACCTATTCGTCTCAGATCGCCAATATCGTCCTGTGTAATAGTACGACAGCAAAACCTAAGAAAACAACACAAAAAAGGTTGATATACGTCAGTCACTCTTGATTATTTCTAACCAGAGAACCTTAATATATCAACCCTTTTCTAATATGACGTACTTGGAGAGATTCGAACTCCGACCGACGCCTTAGAAGGACGTTGC
>NZ_JBFUHM010000124.1:0-2650 GCF_056402395.1 Peribacillus sp. P4_B1 | reverse complement strand
GTACATCCAGGATCTGAACAATAGATGAGACACGTGCATAACCATAAATCATCAAACTTCGCCATCTTTTTTGATACATGTATATGATGTATTACGAACTAACACCGAACCTAGGTCAACATTTCATATCATATGAGTGTACTCATACGATACTAGTCAGACATTAAATTAGGTTGATTAAAAGCTTACCTTATAGGCAAGCTTTTACTATAACAAATATTAATTAAATCGCTTTCAACTATGGCTTCATATAGTGCAACAAGCCAATTATTTCTACCAGCGCTTTGGGTACTTGTTTTGATTTTTCTTATCAAAGATTTTACCTGTTCTTCTATTTCGACGCCTTCTTCTACTGCTAATTGTGTTTCAAGAAATACATTTGAAATTTCATCATTAGCGTGAGATTCAAATCTGGAACATAAATTTAATTTATTATAATGTGATTTTACTATTTCAAAAGTTACACTATTTATTTGTTCATTTTCAATAATTTCATAAGTGACTGTGGGAGTCAGAGTTTTGTTAAATGAAATACGAGCATACAGATATTTTTCTTGAGGAACAAAGTCATAATAATAATTAATAAATAGTCTGTTACCATCAAAATCTTTCCACCTCTTACCTTTTTTGCTGTTGCACTTTTCACAACAAGGTATCAAGTTTAATGCTAATACAGAAAAATCTGGATAGTCTTCCTTTGGTAAGTAGTGGTCAAAAGAACCAGGTGAATTCAGTCCACAGTAAGGACATTTTGCTTGGTAATGTAGTTCTTGTTTGTTAGTTATATCTGTTTTTAAGTTATTTAATGTTATATTCTCACTATAACAGGATAGCAAGTAATTTTTTATTTCAATCCGTTCTGTATAGTCGACTTGTTCAATGGATGAGAGATTTTGTCTGTTTGTTAAATATATCTCATAACGTTTATTTATTGCTTCCATTTCACCCAAAAGACTATCTTTTTTTACCTCCTGAGAGTTCACTGCAATTGATTTATACACATCTATCAAGTTTTCTTCAATTGGATTTAAGTTTTTCATAGTTATTTTGATTTATCCTTAAATAGAGTATTTAAATAAGTCATAGCATTATAGCTTAATGAATCGTTAAATAAACTAAGGATTTCTTCATTCGACATATTCCTAGCCATCTTTTCAAACCATCCTTTATAATTACTCTCTGTATTTCTTACATCAAATACTTCATTTGTTATGGTTGTTAAGTTTTCCCCAAAGCTTTCAATATGAAGTTTTCTTACTCTGGGTGTATTATTTATCCTTTCCACTACATTAATATATTTAGATGGTATTTCTTGAATGATTATTGGAGAATGAGTTGATAAAATAGCAAATGATTTAAACTCATCTAATAAGGTATTAAACATCCTTATTAAATTCGAGAGTGCATTAGGATGAAGATGTGTTTCTGGTTCATCAAATAGCAATAATGACTCGTGTTCAATACTCGCAATAACTTCTGTCATTGTCATTAATATTAGATTCTGTCCAGAACTAAGTGATATATCTTCACCATTTAATAGACTTGCTAATATGTTACGGTGTTCCGTTTCAATAATTTCATCAAGAACTTTTTTCCATACATCTATTCTTCCTTTTTCTTGTATAAGTTCAAGATATTTTTTGATTTTTTCTTTAATTGTGGTTGAAGTCATTACTTTTCCTTGATCATCTCTTATCCCACAATATTTATAACTAAAAGTTCTATCAGTATCTTTTGGACGGTCAAATTCATCAAATACACTATAGGAAATAGCGATAACTTTACTAAAGGAAGGACGACTTGGTGAAAAATTTTCTTTTTTGCTTTTTTCAAAACCACTAACCAATGCTGCAATTTTCGCTAACATTTGCGTTTTCCCTGTACCATTCTTCCCTATTAGAGCATTTATTCTATATGGTAAGTGTTCATCTTTTTCAAAATTAAAATTAAACTCATGGGGTCTATTAGCCAAAAGTAGCTTGTAAGTAAAATTAAATTGAAATACTTTTTTCACTTCATCATCATTAAAAAATTTCGAACCTTCTCTTAATGCCTTTTCAGCCTGACTAAACCTTATTAATGAAGAATGGAATCCATCATGAATCACAAACTTATCGTGTATATTATCATCCATTGCAATATCATTTAAGCATTCAAATATTTCATAAGCCACTTCGTTACCTAATTCTTTTAAATTTGCATAATAACTAATGTCCTGCCCTAATGAACAAAACTCTTGGGATAAAGCTTGAAATTCTCCTGTTAACGAAGTTCTTTTTGTATTTATGTGGAGAATTTTAACTTCTCCTATTTTAAACTCCTTTTTATCCTGATTAAAATAATATAACTTATGTAAAGTTTTATAACCACCATCATCCCAATTGTCTGTAGAGAGCACCGCACATGGAAAAGAATTAGGTACTCTTTCAAGGTTTCTATATTTAGAAGTTACATAAAAATCCATATATTTTCTCCTCATAGAAAATTTAAACTATAACAAAATCACCATACCATTTATTGGATTTTATTCCATGTAAATTAATAAAATCAAAATATTATTAAGGATTTGAATATAGACTTTTATGTATTAGTTTACATTCGCCTCGATAACAGTAAGATAAATCCTATTCAATCGTATGAAGTATAGACT
>NZ_JBFUHM010000123.1:0-2747 GCF_056402395.1 Peribacillus sp. P4_B1 | reverse complement strand
TTTCAATAACTCGTTAAAAGGCACAATTACTCTAACTGCAGGTTTAGGCGGAATGGGAGGGGCACAGCCGCTAGCAGTTACGATGAACGGCGGTGTCTGTATCGGGATCGATGTTGATGAGACAAGAATTGACAGGAGGATTGAGACCCGTTATACCGATGTGAAAACGGATTCTTTGGATGAAGCCATTCGTTTAGCTAAAGAAGCAAAACTTGCTGGAAAAGCTTTATCTATCGGTTTGATTGGGAATGCGTCCGATCTTCTTCCTGAAATGATCGCTAGGAACTTTATTCCGGATGTCCTGACTGATCAAACTTCCGCCCATGATCCGCTAAATGGATATACACCTTCAGGTTTGTCTATGGAGGAAGCTGCAGAATTACGGAATGCGAATCCGGAAGAGTATATTAAACTCTCTAAAGCTTCAATGGCCAAACATGTAAGAGCGATGCTTGAAATGATGGAAAAAGGAGCCGTGACGTTTGATTATGGCAACAATATCCGTCAAGTTGCGAAAGATGAAGGGGTAGAGAATGCTTTTGACTTCCCGGGCTTCGTTCCAGCTTATATCCGTCCACAATTTTGTGAAGGTAAAGGTCCATTCCGCTGGGTGGCTTTATCTGGTGATCCAGAAGACATTTATAAAACAGACCAAGCGATTTTACGCGAATTCGCTGATAATGAACATTTATGTAACTGGATCAGAATGGCTCAAGAAAAAATCCAGTTCCAAGGCCTGCCGTCCCGCATATGCTGGCTTGGTTATGGGGAGCGCGCCCGTTTTGGTAAAATCCTAAATGATATGGTTGCAAGCGGTGAATTGAAGGCCCCGATAGTAATTGGGCGTGACCATTTGGATTCAGGCTCTGTTGCTTCGCCGAATCGTGAAACGGAAGCCATGAAGGATGGTTCGGATGTAGTGGCTGACTGGCCGATCTTAAATGCAATGGTGAATGCAGTGGGCGGTGCAACCTGGGTTTCCGTACATCATGGCGGCGGCGTAGGAATGGGTTACTCCATGCATGCAGGCGTTGTAATTGTGGCAGACGGAACCAAAGAAGCAGGAGCAAGGATTGAGCGAGTGTTGACAACGGACCCTGGGATGGGCGTAGTGCGTCATGTTGATGCAGGGTATGAACTGGCAGAGGAAACAGCTCGTGAAAGAGGAATTAATATCCCAATGCTTGATAAAGGAATTGATAAACAATGACAAAACCAATTTGGATAAAACATGCCACTCAACTTGCTACCCTTACGTCTGATAGGAAAGGTCCTCGTTCCAAAGAGGCAATGTCGGAGCTGGGGTTGATTGAAGATGGAAGCATATGGATGGAATCTGGTTTGATCCAAGCGATCGGTACGACCAAAGAATTGGAAGAACTCTATGCAGATAGAATGCATGAAGCTGAAGTTTTCGATGCTTCTGGCCATTTAGTGACGCCAGGGCTAGTTGATCCCCATACGCATGTTGTATATGGCGGGAGTCGTGAGCGTGAATTTGAAATGCGTCTTGAAGGTGCAACATATATGGACATAATGAACGGGGGCGGGGGCATTCATGCAACAACCCGCATGACCCGGGAAGCAAGTGAAGAAGAGTTGATGGAACAAACCACAAGGCGTCTTGATTCGTTTCTCGCTCATGGCGTGACTACAGTAGAAGGTAAAAGCGGTTACGGAATGAATTTGGAAACTGAGTTAAAGCAATTGCGGGTGATGAAGAAGTTACAGGAGGAGCATCCGATTGACCTTGTTCCTACTTTTATGGGAGCCCATGCAGTTCCAAAGGATTATAAAGGCCGTGAGGATGAATTTGTCGATCATTTGATAAATGATATGCTTCCAATTGTCTCTGAAGAGAAGCTTGCTGAATTCAATGATGTATTTTGTGAAAAGGGGGTTTTTACCCCTGAACAATCAGAGCGTATTTTAAAGGCGGGAAAAAAGTACGGTTTGATCCCTAAAATTCATGCCGATGAAATTGAGCCATACGGTGGAGCAGAACTGGCTGCCGAAATAGGAGCGATTTCAGCTGAACATTTATTAAAGGCTTCCGAAGAGGGGATTCAAGCCATGGCTAAGTCAGGAACCATTGCCTGCTTGCTTCCAGCCACAGCTCTGTATTTAAGAGAAGATGCGGCTCCAGGACGCCGAATGGTTGATGRAGGTGTAGCGGTTGCCATTTCGACTGATTGCAATCCTGGATCCTCGCCGACGACTTCTATGCCTCTTGTCATGAACTTGGCATGCATCTCGATGCGGCTTACCCCTGCTGAAGCACTAACGGCGGCAACATACAATGCTGCTTGTGCAATCAACAGACAAGAAAAGGTAGGTTCGCTTGAAGTCGGAAAACAAGCCGATGTCGTTTTATGGAATGTAGAAAACTATCAGGAATTGCAATATTTATTTGGAGTTAATCACGTTAAGTCCGTATGGAAAAAGGGTGTTCAAGTTGTGAATGATAGAGTGAAGGCTGTATCAAAAAGCCTGACTGGTCTATAAAATTCACTAAAAGAAGAGAGCTATACCCATCGCCAATCATTTGGTTGACCGTATCTCTCATGAAACAACCTTTGATGGAGTTCAATCAGTTTATCAGGAGCCTCTTTATATCCGCTGAAATTTCGGCGGATGTAAAAAGGCTTTGATACCTTACAACATGAAAAAAACTAGATAAAGGGCAGGATTACTGTTTTTATATTTAAAATCAGTAAGTATTGCTGCTCTCTAATAAACATCAAGGC
>NZ_JBFUHM010000122.1:0-2769 GCF_056402395.1 Peribacillus sp. P4_B1 | reverse complement strand
TTGGTTAAGTCCTCGATCTATTAGTATCAGTCAGCTCCACATGTCGCCACGCTTCCACCTCTGACCTATCAACCTGATCATCTTTCAGGGATCTTACTAGCTTGCGCCATGGGAAATCTCATCTTGAGGGGGGCTTCATGCTTAGATGCTTTCAGCACTTATCCCGTCCGCACGTAGCTACCCAGCTATGCCTTTGGCAAGACAACTGGTACACCAGCGGTGCGTCCATCCCGGTCCTCTCGTACTAAGGACAGCTCCTCTCAAATTTCCTGCGCCCGCGACGGATAGGGACCGAACTGTCTCACGACGTTCTGAACCCAGCTCGCGTACCGCTTTAATGGGCGAACAGCCCAACCCTTGGGACCGACTACAGCCCCAGGATGCGATGAGCCGACATCGAGGTGCCAAACCTCCCCGTCGATGTGGACTCTTGGGGGAGATAAGCCTGTTATCCCCGGGGTAGCTTTTATCCGTTGAGCGATGGCCCTTCCATGCGGAACCACCGGATCACTAAGCCCGACTTTCGTCCCTGCTCGACTTGTAGGTCTCGCAGTCAAGCTCCCTTGTGCCTTTACACTCTACGAATGATTTCCAACCATTCTGAGGGAACCTTTGGGCGCCTCCGTTACTCTTTAGGAGGCGACCGCCCCAGTCAAACTGCCCACCTGACACTGTCTCCCACCCCGATAAGGGGCGCGGGTTAGAATTTCAATACAGCCAGGGTAGTATCCCACCAACGCCTCCACCGAAGCTAGCGCTCCGGCTTCTCAGGCTCCTACCTATCCTGTACAAGCTGTACCAAAATTCAATATCAGGCTGCAGTAAAGCTCCACGGGGTCTTTCCGTCCTGTCGCGGGTAACCTGCATCTTCACAGGTACTATAATTTCACCGAGTCTCTCGTTGAGACAGTGCCCAGATCGTTACACCTTTCGTGCGGGTCGGAACTTACCCGACAAGGAATTTCGCTACCTTAGGACCGTTATAGTTACGGCCGCCGTTTACTGGGGCTTCGGTTCAAAGCTTCGCTTGCGCTAACCTCTCCCCTTAACCTTCCAGCACCGGGCAGGTGTCAGCCCCTATACTTCGCCTTGCGGCTTCGCAGAGACCTGTGTTTTTGCTAAACAGTCGCCTGGGCCTATTCACTGCGGCTTTTCCGGGCTATTCACCCTAAAAAGCACCCCTTCTCCCGAAGTTACGGGGTCATTTTGCCGAGTTCCTTAACGAGAGTTCTCTCGCACACCTTAGGATTCTCTCCTCGCCTACCTGTGTCGGTTTGCGGTACGGGCACCTTACATCTCACTAGAGGCTTTTCTTGGCAGCGTGGAATCAGGAACTTCGGTACTATATTTCCCTCGCCATCACAGCTCCGCCTTAATGGAAACGGGATTTGCCTCGTTTCCGGCCTAACTGCTTGGACGCGCATATCCAACAGCGCGCTTACCCTATCCTTCTGCGTCCCCCCATCGTTCAAACGATGTATAGGTGGTACAGGAATATCAACCTGTTGTCCATCGCCTACGCCTTTCGGCCTCGGCTTAGGTCCCGACTAACCCTGAGCGGACGAGCCTTCCTCAGGAAACCTTAGGCATTCGGTGGAAGGGATTCTCACCCTTCTTTCGCTACTCATACCGGCATTCTCACTTCTAAGCGCTCCACCAGTCCTTCCGGTCTGACTTCAACGCCCTTAGAACGCTCTCCTACCATCGACACCAAAATGGTGTCAATCCACAGCTTCGGTGATACGTTTAGCCCCGGTACATTTTCGGCGCGGAGTCACTCGACCAGTGAGCTATTACGCACTCTTTAAATGGTGGCTGCTTCTGAGCCAACATCCTGGTTGTCTAAGCAACTCCACATCCTTTTCCACTTAACGTATACTTTGGGACCTTAGCTGGTGGTCTGGGCTGTTTCCCTTTCGACTACGGATCTTATCACTCGCAGTCTGACTCCCAAGAATAAGTATTTGGCATTCGGAGTTTGACTGAATTCGGTAACCCGTTGGGGGCCCCTAGTCCAATCAGTGCTCTACCTCCAATACTCTCATCTTGAGGCTAGCCCTAAAGCTATTTCGGAGAGAACCAGCTATCTCCAGGTTCGATTGGAATTTCTCCGCTACCCACACCTCATCCCCGCACTTTTCAACGTGCGTGGGTTCGGGCCTCCATTCAGTGTTACCTGAACTTCACCCTGGACATGGGTAGATCACCTGGTTTCGGGTCTACGACCTCATACTCATTCGCCCTATTCAGACTCGCTTTCGCTGCGGCTCCGTCTTATCAACTTAACCTCGCATGAAATCGTAACTCGCCGGTTCATTCTACAAAAGGCACGCCATTACCCATTAACGGGCTTTGACTACTTGTAGGCACACGGTTTCAGGATCTATTTCACTCCCCTTCCGGGGTGCTTTTCACCTTTCCCTCACGGTACTGGTTCACTATCGGTCACTAGGGAGTATTTAGCCTTGGGAGATGGTCCTCCCTGCTTCCGACGGGATTTCTCGTGTCCCGCCGTACTCAGGATCCACTCAGGAGGGAACGAAGTTTCAACTACAGGGTTTTTACCTTCTTTGACGGACCTTTCCAGATCACTTCATTTACCCCGTTCCTTTGTAACTCCATGTTGAGTGTCCTACAACCCCAAGAGGCAAGCCTCTTGGTTTGGGCTAATTCCGTTTCGCTCGCCGCTACTCAGGAAATCGCATTTGCTTTCTCTTCCTCCGGGTACTTAGATGTTTCAGTTCCCCGGGTCTGCCTTCAGTCTTCAGT
>NZ_JBFUHM010000121.1:0-2896 GCF_056402395.1 Peribacillus sp. P4_B1 | reverse complement strand
ACCAATTGGCCCATTATCTCCAAAAATGTGGGGTTGGGACCGAATCATTGGTCGGGCTTTGTTTCCAACGTTCAGTTGAGATGATTGTCGGTCTCATGGGAATCTGGAAAGCCGGTGCAGCTTATGTTCCATTGGATCCAGCGTATCCAGAAAGTCACCTGCGATATATTCTGGAGGACACAGGGATTCAAATATTGGTTACGAACGAAGTATCACAAGGTTGGATACCTGAAGAAGTTGAAACAGTTTGTTTGGACCGGGATCAAGCAATGATTTCGCAAGAAAACACCCTTTCACCCATATGTAAAGTGACAGGAGAAAACTTGGCGTATGTGATCTACACTTCAGGTTCGACCGGGAATCCAAAAGGGGTTTTGGTGCAGCATCATTCGGTATTAAATCTATCCTATGGTTTACAGAAAGAGGTTTTTTCGCATGTGACACCTGTTAACATGCGCGTTGGTATAAATGCCTCAATCGCCTTTGATTCATCCGTTAAACAATTACAAATGCTTTTGTATGGTTCTAGTTTGTATATTATTCCGAACGAAGTTCGCAGTGATCCTCAACAGTTTGTAACTTATATTCGGGAGAATAAGTTGGAAATGTTCGATATAACTCCTTCACTACTCCAATTAATCATAGATGAGGGTGCGTTGGAAACAAACGATGGTGTTCATGTTCCAAGCAAGGTACTGGTTGGTGGAGAAGCGATTATGCCATCACTGTGGGAACAATTAGTAGAGGCTGACAAGGTCCATTTTTATAACGTGTATGGTCCTACGGAATGTACTGTCGATGCGACATGCTATCGTATCAAAAAAGATAGTAAGCGGGTTACCATTGGCCGTCCGTTGCCGAACGTTCAAGCCTATGTATTGGATGGGAATTGTTTACCTGTTCCAGTTGGTGTAACGGGTGAACTTTATATCGGTGGAGCAGGCCTGGCGAGAGGATACTTGAATCGTCCAGAGTTGACGTCCGAACGTTTTATTCCTCATCCATTTAATGATGGGGAACGGTTATACCGGACGGGAGATCTAGTCCGCTATTTAGCTGATGGCCATTTGGATTATCTGGGAAGAATCGATAATCAAGTGAAAATTCGAGGATTCCGGATTGAGCTTGGAGAGATTGAAGCGAATTTAGAAAGTCATCCATCGGTGAAAGAGGCAGTAGTCTTGATAAGAGAGGACCAACCAGGAGATCAGAGATTGGTTGCCTATGTGGTGGGTGAAGGAAGTATGCATGAATGGCGTGAGCATCTCAAGAGACAAGTACCGAATTATATGGTTCCTGCACACTTTATTGAGGTAGACGCGGTTCCGCTTACAACAAATGGGAAGGTTGATCGAAAGGCACTGAACAGCTTAACGATTCAAAGAGAAAGTACCTTTTCTACACCAATCATCCCACGGGATGAAATCGAGTATCAGCTGATTACGATCTGGCAGGATTTGCTACAGATAGAAGATGTCCATGTAAACGATGATTTCTTCAATTTAGGGGGTCACTCACTCCTTGTAATCAAATTGATTTCAAAGGTCAGAGAGAAATTTGGAAAAGAGATTAAGGTGTCCGCACTGATTAAGAACCCGACAGTGGAAGGGATCGCTTATCTCATCCGTGAGAATCATGGTATGGCAAAATCGTTATCGGTTCTGGTTCCACTACAAGAATCAGAGAAAAGACCTTTCTTCTGTGTTCATCCGTTTATGGGGAATGTATTCTGTTACATTCAGCTAGCAAGGTTACTCAAGGATCACTGCTCATTTTATGGTCTACAGAATCCTCTCGTAGAGAAAGAGGGAATGAACAGGTTGACTTTATCGGAAGTAGTTCAACTCTACATCGAGGAAATGAAGCGCGCTCAGCCAGAGGGGCCGTATCGTCTGGGAGGATGGTCTCTGGGCGGTGCCATCGCCTATGAAATCGCAACTATGCTACGGAACCAGGGAGAAGAAGTTGAGGTGTTGGTACTCATGGATACCAAGGTGCCTTCAGAACAGGATTACAAGACAGAGGATGAAATGCTATCTTATATATTGGAGCATTTCACCCATTTAGAGCTAGTGGAGCAGGAAGAAGAGCTCGTCCATCAACAGGGCATGCTTGTTGATCAGTTGATCGCGGAAGGAGTGCTCCGGCCCGATGCGGATCTTACGAGTCTAAAGCAGATTACCGATGCTCACAGGAAGTGTCTAAATTTAATGGCAGAACATATTTTAACGCCATATTTTGGGGAGGTCATCTACTTCAGTGCTGAAGAAGGCAGAGAGTTGTTCACGGATTGGAAGCCGTTATTACAGGGGAAAGTGAATAAACATTCGGTTCCAGGGCTGCACGAGGAGATCGTCTTCTCCCCAGCAGTGGGAAAAATAGCCAAAAATCTCGTGAATGAGTTTGAAGGGAGCGTAACTCAGATTTCCAGGTGAAAGAACATATTTTTGGAAAAGAAATTTTCTTGAACAAATTCAATCTACCAAAGATATTTTAGAGAAACACTCATCCTGAAAGAATTGTAGTTTAAGGTGGAGATTGCAGCGTTGACTTAGTTTCATTTTCTTATTTGGAATCAAAAATATGATGATGTTACCATAATCTAGGCGGATTTGGAAACCACCATGTCCATGTGGTTTCCAATCTAATGGTGCAAGTTTTCTTAAGAAGCCAAAAATGTTGATTTATCTACGATGTATAAAATCATGCATAATCGATAAAAAACAGACAAGAGCCAAACCTTTAAATACATAAGGGTTTGGCTCTTTGGCGTACTTCTGATAGTTGATTTTATGTAAATAGAGTTTATATAAAGAAATAGGCTCTTTTCGTAAAGATTGTTGTTTTTAAAACGAAACTATTTAAGGTTGATTGGAGCGGAAGTGCGAGACTCCTA
>NZ_JBFUHM010000120.1:0-2939 GCF_056402395.1 Peribacillus sp. P4_B1 | reverse complement strand
GGACATGGCGAGGTCCAAAAATGGCCTAACATAGTGGGCTCGTAGAGCCCCAATCTCCTAACTTCAGGCAAAAATTCAAAGGGAATCTCAAAAAGGGGTTCGGAATTTTTTAATTCCGAACCCCTTTTGTCTACAAACTGGAAGGACTAATAAATTAGCCCTTTTTTTATTATTGGCTGTTTTCACATACTATGTGCTATTTACCAGGTAGTGAGTTGTGGTTGATTTCCCCTCCAGATGATGCTCGCTTTCCTTGGTGCGGGCGGTGAGCCTCCTCGGCGTAAACGCCTGTGGGGTCTCACCTGTCCCGCTGCTCCCGCAGGAGTCTCGCACTTCCGCTCCAATCAACCTTAAATAGTTTCGTTTTAAAAACAACAATCACTAAGCCTTAATATCAAAAAAGAAGGGGCTGCCTCAAAATCGTGAAAAAATGATTTTGAGACAGCCCATTTTTTGCTCCCAAAATTAAATTTACTTGACACAAAAAGAAATAAAATGCATAGTTTAAATCATAAGTAGTAAGTAATAAGTGATAAGTAATAAGTGATAAGTAATAAGTGATAAGTAATAAGTGATAAGTAATAAGTGATAAGTAATAAGTGATAAGTAATAAGTGATAAACGGTAAGTCACATTATTGAATTGGACTAAAACTAATGAGAGGTGTTTTTTATGAAGGATATGGAAATTTCGCAAAAATATTTATTATTAGCACTAAATGATAAAGGCAGTGTTGCCGCTATTGGTAGTATGAGGGTTCGTGCTTTTATGGTTGCCAGTGGAATTTTAGAACTTATAGCAGAAGATATTGTTTCGTTTTCGGAGAATCAAGTGACAGTAAAACAAGATTTACCAAGTAATAAAGGGTATTTGGGTTCAATCTATAATATGATTTCCGAAGATAATTCAATATCCCTGAAAAAATTAGCAAGAGGAATAGTTACTAAACGAAATTTATTCAAGGAATTATTCAACGCAGTCGGTGATTCTTTAGTGGAATTGGATTTGGTCTCCAAAACAAATGCTGGCTTATTAGGACGATCCAACCACTTTATACCCAGTGAAGGTGCTAAAAAATTAATTGTAGAACAAATTCGTGCAGAATTATTAGAAGAGGGACCAGTTTCAACCGATACAGTTGTTCTTTCAAGTTTGTTAATAGGCAGTCGTATGTTGAAGAACTATTTCAGTAAATTCGAGGAAGAAGACCTTAATGACAAATTATCTATGCTTCGCAATGATACGGCTAACAAAGAAATTTTTGCAATGATTGATGCGTTATCACACACAATTACTACAATCATTGCTTCTGCTTCGGCAGGTTCATAAGGGGGGATTTAAGTGTCAAGGAGACGTTCATTAGAAGATATTTTGAAATCTGAGTATATATCTATCGGTGAACTGGCTCGAATAACTGATTTGAGATACAGTACATTAAAATATTATACCGAAGCTAATTTAATTCCATTTGAACAATTAGATGAAAACTTAACACGTCGTTACCCTCGAGAAGCAGCAGTGGAAAGAGTTGAGACTATTAAAAGCTTAAAGAAATCTGGCTTATCCATTGCGGAGATTAGAGATAAAATAGCGAAACAAAGTTAACAAAATATAACTTTTAGAGTATCGATTGGATTAAAAAAGGGTTACTACCTTAGAATCATTTCGACCGTGGAACAACTAATAATAGTAATAATAACCGGTTACACCCTTACCGTGGTGAAAACCGGTTATTTTTTACACACTCCTTAGCGTTGTAAATCCGTGTTTTGATGGCATGCCCATCAAGCTAACAACATAAATTACAAGAAAACCAACGAAAGTATTTTTTCAAAATTAACTCTTTTTATTAGATTAAAAGAAAAAGAGCCCTCATTTCTGGGGGCTATAAATTATCTTTAATATTTGATTAGGAGGTCGAGGGTTAACACCGATATTCGGTGCTTTTTCTTACGACTAAGAGATCAGTAAATTATTTTACTTTAATGACTCCACATATGAATGAACCATTTCTGGGGTAACTAATTTACGAGTAGGTATTAGCCTTTGGTTTGCAAGAACATTGATTTGCATAGTGATTTGATTAATATGGTCTGTTGTAAAATCCTTTTCAGCCTTACATAATTCTATAGCTCTTTGAATATAATCTTCACGTTGTTGKTCTAATAGGGAAAATTCAGTAAAAAGTTGATTTTGTTTTTGAGCATGTAACGTAAGGGCTTTATGTACACTCATTGTCCTTCACTCCTATAATTTTTTAAAATAGCTACTTCTATATTAACATCATTTTTTTAGCAATAGCAAAATCTATAAAAGATAAATCCAAAAGGTAGTTGATTCACGCATCGGATGTGATTATGAAAGAGGTCTGGAATACTGAAGTGAACCCAAAAAGTTAGACACTATATTTACTTAGTCCCTGCAAAAGAAGTGCAATAGAAAGTATATTAGAAGAAAAAAGAATGTTTTTCCAACCGGATTATAGGGGCGGAGAGCAAAAAGGGCTGAAAAAAATGAGGTTAGCAATGCGAAAAACGGTGAGAAAAACTAATACTGTCCTGGTATTGTTTAGTGGAGTTATAGATTCTACTGTTGGAGAAGACTTTCCAACATACTAAGGCTAGGCTGTGGAACCTGCTAGAATGTATAATACAGCAAATACCATAATTTAAAAATATATTGAACTTATTTTTATTAACTCATATAAATTTCATTGGGATATGCACGAACCGCAAAAATGATAAAAAGGATTTATCATAGTAGAGTGCTTGGTAAAGTGAGACCTTGAATCGTCTACACTTATCTGGACAGATATTTTAAGGGCAGCTACACTTAACTTATTACAGATAAGGAGCACTCAAAATGACGAAAAGAGAACGCCGTACATTCACTTCCGAATTTAAAAAACAGATGATTCAACTCTATCATTCAACTCTATCA
>NZ_JBFUHM010000119.1:0-3271 GCF_056402395.1 Peribacillus sp. P4_B1 | reverse complement strand
GGAAAGCCTCCAAGGGCAGCGTGGAAAATGCGTGCAGCATATGTAATAATATGGGATTTTTAATGGATCCCCTATTTCAATCTGCCCTCATCTTATCAAAACGGTCCTATCTCTTTCGTTCATCTAAAGCAACCTATACCATGTGGTATGAAATCCTGCGAATAAGCGAGTATTCGTGAGCATTATCTATTAAACTGAGGGAGTTCATTAAGGACCACTAAAAACAATCAAAGTATTTTATAAAAACTGTATACTAAATCACAAGAAAAGAATCCATTTTGAAAAAAGATTGTTCAAAATGGATTCTTTTTATTTACGCTAATATGGGGGTTCAAGAGGACCTTTTGATCAATCTTTTTTTCAAAGCTAAAATTTTCATTTTATTTTGGTTTTCTCGCATATATAATTTCCTTTCTTTAAAGTGGTTTCCCACAACTTAAATTTATTTCTCTCACTCTACATTAGGGTACCCATCCAGGGTACAGCATATAATTACTAAGATGCTCTTTCCTTTTCATCGTTAAATTCTACGCCTTTTGCGGGTGAGCCTCCCCGAAAGATGACTAGGAGGATAATAAAGATCAGTAAAACAAGGCTCACTATACCTTTGTCTATCCCCAGACCACCGTGGCTATGTGACGCTGCTAACCAATCCGAGAACGAGGCACCTACTGGACGCGTCATGATATAAGCGAACCAGAAAGCAAAAATTTCATTAAGACCAAATAATCGGTAACCCAAAGCTGGAATAACAAGCAAGAAAGTAAATAATAAACCTGAAGAGAAGTAGCCCAAGTGCATGCTTGATGCGGTCATATCCCCTGCTGCGGTACCGAGTGCGAATGTAACCAGTACGGTGATCCAGTAAAAGATCTCGCGGCGACGGGTGAAAATGCTGTGTACGGACAGAGTTTTTTCTTTAGAATACCAAGCTATGAGAACGACGGCGAGTGCCACTATAAAGAAAATGGTTGAAACGATGTAGGGTATGCCCAGTCCAACACGAACCACATCTGCAGCCATTGTGCCAAATATACTAACCATAATGACAACTAACCAGTAGACCTTTGGTATATATCGGCGTACTTTGAACTGTAATATCATTGCGGCTACGAAAATAAGAACACTTAGCGGTGCTGAAATAAGCGGATTTAGATTCTCGAATAAATAATCGGATGCTACTTCACCCATTCCAGTAGTCAGTAGCTTAGTAATCCAAAAGTAAAGTGTAATTTCCGGAACTTTAGCAAACATTTCTTTTGCCTGATTCATGGTGATCGATAAAGATTTGTTCATATTTAAGGACCTTCTTCCAATAATTTCTAATGACAAAGGCGTTAATATAGCTGCAAATCTTTCTTGTTGATAACATATCATCAGCTAGTACGCCTAGTGTAGTTGTACAAATCCCAAAACCTTGGTATGTCAAAATCAAATAGTAACTTCTAGTAACTTGCTTAACATTTGAAGACTTGAAGGTTGTAGCATTTTTATTTGCTGAAACTGCTAAGTTTTTTTAAAAGAATTAATCTCCTTTTATGAAGTATATTGTTTCTAAGTATTTTCCATCTCTTGTTCATTTGAGATGACGCTAGTCTCTACTATATTACAAATTGGTCAGCTATTTATTAAACCTAAATTAAAATTAACTTAAATGTCTATTAAGTATAGGTGGCATTTTATAATTGTACATAGGGTCCAGTTAAACTTCAGAAAATCTTAAGGTTTTCTCAGTAGGTTGATACATATAAATTTAAAATCACTAGGTTGGTCCATAACCACTATTACAATTATTGTGGCAGAAGCTAGAACAACAAAGATCTTCTAAACAGGATTGTGAATAAATGTATTTAAGCAAACGGGGGCGTTAGTTGCATAAGGAACACAAAAATGATCAATCTTTTTTATAAAAGAATAATCCAATTAAATATTATAAGGGCATGTTTTAATTAATCTTTTTTCAAAACATGCTCTTTCTATTTATTCATTTATCAAGGTTTCTTGGATTAATTTGATCAAACTTTGTTTCAAATCTACAAATGGGGTTGCTGTGGCAGCTCTTTTCTTTATGGAACTATAGGGGCAGGATAGTTGAAGAGTCGCTGTTGGATCTTTATTCAACAATTGGGCCAGATTGTTTAATAATGGTAAGGTGGTAAAATAGGGGAAAAGACTTTAAATTAGGAGAATTATTAATGAAACAAATAACATTTGAAGATATTTATACGCTTGGAAAAGTAGTGGCTGAAAATGACCAATACAGACACTTTCATTACCCTGAGATGTTGACTAGGTATGATAGTAATTTTATTGAGTTTACAAATCTACCGTATTTACCTGAATTTAAAGAAACTGAAAATTACTTAAGGGAATATCATCTGAAAAAGGGTCAAAAACATGTTAAGTTTTATTTTCCTGCTAATAAAAAAACAACAACTGAACTTATTGCTTACCTAACTGATATAGGTTATGAAATAGGTTTTATAGAATTATATGCTATTCAACCAAAACACTTTCCAACGTTGAGGAACAACCCAGATATAGATATTCAAGTAGTGATAGATAAAAACCTAGAAACACTTCTTAATCTACAGTATCAGCATGATTTAAAGTATGGAATTGAGTTTGCAGAGCAGAAAACTGAGCTTATAAAACGTCAATTTGAAGATCAAGATATACTTCAGGTCTTGGCGTTTTATAAAGGGTATCCAGCAGGCTATGTTGATATCATTATCTCCAATGAAACGGCAGAAATTGATAACCTAACTGTTGACGAGAAGTTCCGAAACAAAGGAATAGGTAGCAAATTACAAAAATTTGTAATGGAATCATTTTCTGAAAAGCTTGTAATCTTAATAGCCGATGGAGAAGACACTCCTAGAGAAATGTACAAAAAACAAAATTATCAGTATCATGGATTTAAATATGAAGCTCAAAAAATATATCAAGATTAGTTTTCATTATCATATGCTTTGATTTACTAACGGGTTAGCTGAGATCCGAGCTGTCAATAAGGCAGCTCTTTTCGTGCGCCCGGCATGGGTGCAATCTATAGGGTGGAAGTCCCGAATCATGAAGGCAGTAGTAGTGGTTAGCTTAATGCAAGGGTGTCCACGGTGACGTGGAATCTGAAGGAAGCAAGCGGCAAACCTCCGGTCTGAGGAACACGAACTTCATATAAGGCTAGGTATCATTGGATGAGTTTGCGAAACAAAACAAAGTCCTTACTGCCGAAGGTGGTACAGAGTAAATGAAGCAGATAGATGGAGGG
>NZ_JBFUHM010000118.1:0-3283 GCF_056402395.1 Peribacillus sp. P4_B1 | reverse complement strand
ATCCCCGCCATCTCAGCTAAGGATTTAGTTTTACTCAGATTTTGCATCCCCGCCATCTYAGCTAAGGATTTAGTTTTACTCAGATTTTGCATCCCCGCCATCTCAGCTAAGGATTTAGTTTTACTCAGATTTTGCATCCCCGCCATCTCAGCCAAGGATTTTAATGGTTTCTCTAGCATTTCGTGTTGATTATCTAATATTCTATCACTATTTGCTACCTTCTTTTCGTCCAAAATAAGCACCTCCATTTTCCAGTTTTACCTAAATAAATAATAACATAAGGACATAAAGTAGTTTCTCAAAATGTAATTATTTTTATTTACGAAACCTTAATTGGTTAATAATTCGTCCAAACAAAGTTTCATTTATTACAGTTCAAGAGGAAAAGGCGCTCCAACAAAATAGCGTCCTTTTTGCTATATCGAATAGAAATAATGATGACGTGTGAGTTTACCTACTGCATACCTATCCACTACATGCGGGGTCTTATAAAGTGGGAAATACCCCCCTCACCTTTTCCACACGCATTGTTGCTCTACGTGGTAAGAAACGTAGACTACGGTTTGGAACTTTATTTTACGTGGGTCACCTACTTTGTACCATAATTAATTGTTTTTGGGACAATGGGAAGGTTGCGAACAAACAAAAAACGAGCTTTATAAAAGTAAGCTCGTTTCCAACTATCACCATACCTTTTTTACATAAGGATTAATAATTTTACCGTCAACATATAGTTAGTATGATAAATTTAGCTGATTCCAGTCCACTCTTTAAACACTATAGATACCTATCGTTCCATCTCTCTGGCATCRCACCGAAAGATGTTAAGTAAAAAGCGCCCCATTGTATTTCACGTATCACTTAAGACAAAGTTAAATTAAACAAAACATACATTTCCATCAAACGAAATGTATGTTTTGAAGTTAGTTAACATTTTAAATAAATTTCTTCCAAACTTGTTTAGCAATTTTGTATAACTCTTTTTGGCGTTCATCAATTCTTGTTGAAGTCCATTCGTTATATGAAACAAGTTTTTTTGTCATCTCAATTTTCGATTTCTCATATACTTTCTTTTTCTCAACGAATTCTTTATTTTTTATAGATTTATTATATTCATCCGCTAAAAGTGTTAAATTTCCAATTCTATGCAAATATTTCTGGTGAATATCCTCATGAACCTTCCAATTACCCAGTTTCTTAGGCATAATATGCTCTAAATGTATTTTCATATTGCTTGGATGAACAACTATTTCGTTTTGTTGGAAATCATTGATTTTTCTTAAAATGAATTTTGCTACAGGTGCGCTTTTAATTGAACATACCATAAAATGATTTTCAAATTCATCATCACTTAACATATCATTTTTCAACTCTTGAGCTATTTCATTAAATGTCATACGACTATCAGAAATCTTTTTGGCTAATTTCGCAAACAAGATTTCGTAACGGTTAGCAACTTTCCCTGCAATCACACAATTTCGAACTATAAAACTTTCGATAGCCTCCACAACTTTTTTAATTTCAGACTCATCGTAGGAATTATTAGCCATTGCAATTACAATTGGATGATAAGTACTAGCATTTAGGAGTTTTAAATTTTCTATATGCTTTTCAATTAGTTTATCTTTAAAATGCATTTCATTAATAGGATCTACTAATACTTTATACACACTGATACTTTTAACTAACTCCTGAGTGAAGTTTAAACACTCTGTTGGCGTAGTCACTACACCTTTTAAATTCTTATATAGTTCTTTTTCCCTCGTGAATTCAAATTTCGAATTCCAAAAGGTTCTAAAATATCTAGTGAGATCAATTCCATCCGCATTTTCCTGCATTTTCAACCATTCACTTTTAACGTCATCTATTAACCTGTCAGATGTTTTAAATAAATGATTCTTTAATAAATCAGATGTCTCCAGCTCTTTTCCTCTAGCATTTAGAGTCTCAAATATTATAAATGCTTCGTTCATATCATCTGTTTCAACACACATCAAACTAAATTTATTTTTAAAGCCGTTATAATATTCAACTAGTTTATTATATTTATCATTATCATCTAAATTTATTAATTCTTTAGCTAGTTGTTCATATAAATAATCGTAAGCTTCTTTAATACGAATATGTGATGGCTCTGTTAGTTCTTCTGTAACAGGCATCCCCCGTTGAATGAAGTCTCTAAAGAATACATTATCAATTTTCCCTAGATGGAACTGAAGTTCATTCTCTTCCTCGCTCCAACGTCCTATGATCTTTAATCGGATATCTTCTACTTTATTACGTGCGCCATCTCTATTTGTTCGTGTATATATATCATCAAACAATTGCCTTATTACCGACAAAAAGATTATTGACGTTGAGCTACGTTGTTGACCATCAATTATGTATTTCTTTTTATCTTCGTGATCGTCATGAATAACAACCTGTCCAAAAAAATGACTATCTCGACCATTCTCAACGAGATCAACTAAATCTTGCCAAAAGTCCTTGATTTGTTCATCTTCTTCCCATGAATATTCCCGTTGATAATCTGGAATGTAAAATTTTTCACTTATTAAAAATTGTTCCACTGTATAAAAATTGAATTTTTTTATCGTCAAAATATACACCGTCCTATTTCTCTTTACACAAAAATCGATGATTTTCATTATACATTATTACAATTAAAATCTCTATTCGACAATAATTTAACCTCATTTTTATCAGCATACTAATCCAATCGTTTCGGCACATACCACCTTATCCTATATAAAATAAAAGCATAGCTGTGCTATTCATCCAACTATACTTTCAATTCAGCACTTTCTTTAATTGCTTGGTATAATGTTGTACAGCTCGCATTCGTGATTTCCCTTATTTCATTTACTGTTAAATTGTTTTATCTTGTTTGTTGTATAGTTCTATTGTATATTGCGATTTTTCGCCTCACTACTTAGCTACTCGATTCCTTCAAGCTGTCTTTCCTTAATCATATCCACTTCGAACTGTGCTATACCATTCAAAACTGAGATCTCAATTTCACTATCCATGTCGTTGTATAGATCTTTTATCCACCCATGTTAAAAACAACAAGATGGTTCACTTCACGTTCACTTAGCATTTCAATTATTCTAAGTGCATCCTATGTACTTCGAGGAAAGCGATCCAGTTTTGTTATAACAATCTTATAATCTTGTTGAACAGTATCAAATAACTTGTTAAACTCCTACCGCTTCTCCTTGTCACTTCCACTGATCTTCTTCTTTAGACACCTTGCCACCTATACTCTTGTAGTTGTTTAAGC
>NZ_JBFUHM010000117.1:0-3906 GCF_056402395.1 Peribacillus sp. P4_B1 | reverse complement strand
GTGTTGGGCAATATCCACACCAACAACTAGATGTTGATCCGTAATTCTCTCAATTAGTTGATTTTGTTTGTTTTGCATTTTAAAATTCATAGTAGGGCTTCCTCCTTAAGATTTTGAGTTAGATTGGTCTCTATACTCGTATCTTACTGAGGGGCTCTATTTTTTTCAAACCTGATATTTAACGATCTACAGGAATGCTAAAGGGTCAGGTTAGTTGGATAAGGTAATATTTGGATTAAGATAGATATAAGTAGTTGTTTTAATATTTAAACCTTATTTACCGAACAATTGGACCTTTAGAAGAGAGCTGAACAAACAAGAAATAGAATTATTGAGGCTTATGAGAGTGTTAAGGCATTTTATTTTGATTATAGCAATGAAATGAATACCATTTGGCGATGAATTATTTTACTAAGTTTTTAATGTTTTTACTGATATATGCAAAGGTTGCAGTACACTAATAAAGTAATAAGGTTTACTTCAGTAAAATAAGGTATATTATATTTAATGAATAGATTCTCTTTAAAGACAAGAAAAGTAGGTGAACAAAGTGGGAAAATATCAATTGGATACCAAAGGTAAGGTAGCTGTGACAAAGTTTCATGAAAAACAGGCGCCTGCCAAATTTGATAAAAAGCAGCACCTTGAAAAAATACGTGCGGAGTATTTGAAAAAGAAGCAAAAACAAACAGATAAATAATATGAATGAAAACATAGGAAGATTAAAACCTCCCTATGTTTTTCTTATTCGAGGTTCTTTTTACAATTGATGATGGAGTTTATTATTCCCATAAATTTCAGATTCGGTGACAAAAAACTCGTCATCAGATATCCATTCCTCACTAAAAATTTCAGTAGCAGAATCAATAGACCAGCCGTTATTTTGGATACACCAGTAATCTCCAGCAGAAATTTTTAAAACATTTGGATACTCACTTGGCTTAGGTAGCTGAATAAAAAGGTAAGTCTCGATCTTTTCAGCAAAATACTTTCTCAACACCCCACACTCAAAGAAATCAGGGAATCCCAATGCGCTGAATTTACTTCTAATAACTTAAAGGTAAACCAATGAGTAAACCTATAAAAAACCTACTAACGCAATTATGGAATTCTTTATATAAAAAAATAGATAGATGATGAGTTAGAGTAAGCCTTAGACAAAATTAGCTTATCGATCATCAATAGAAAGTTTGAAAATCGCTTAGAATGGTTTTCTGAACACACAAAGCTGATTAATAAGCATAGATGGTATGTAGCAAGCTACCAGCGTTTAGCTTAATAACTTTTATTGCTAGTAGTTTTCTTACCACAGCTAACATATCTGATATGCTCCAATAGAAAATAAAGCAACGCATTCCAATATAGAAAATTCATACTTTCAATTTTACGTTGGACGAGTTCTTTATAAAAATGGTTACGGTTTTGGTTACGTTTTTCCGGATTTTTTGTATATGGTGCAAACAAACACAAGAAAATAGGTAAGTTATTCATCGTTCAGATATACACAGGCTATTTTTTCAAACTTCTTACTTATGCAACTAACGCATGCGTTAGCTGAAGATCGGAGCTGTCTTTAAGATAGCTCTTTTTTTATGGAACTAAAGGAGCAGGATAGCTTAAGTGAAGTAATTTATAGTTTGATTTTATTATTTGTATAATCTAAGGCTAAAGAAAGATATTAATTTAGACTGTAGAGGTATAGTAATAATAATCAATAAATGTTAAAATTTTCTTGGTTTAGTAAATGAGGTATGGTTTTGATTCTTGGAGGGGGGACAACAATTATTAAAAAAGTTTGTATGAAATTTATATTTGCATTTAGCATATCTATATTTTTATTCGGATGTAGTATAGAAAAAGAAGATTTGAAAGAAGATCCTGGGCTTGATAGAGCCCAAAAGATAGAAATATCGTCAGAAGAAAATCCAGAATCGGTTTTAAACGTTATAGATAATCAAGAAGATGTAAGTGAATTTGTTAATGCACTAGAAGTTGATAAATGGAGTATTGTAGATACTCCTTCAAATTCGACTAAAGGGTATATTTATAAGATGTACCAAGAGAATACAGTCAAACTTGGAGAGCCTATTACAGTTAAAAAGGAACTTAAACAAATCGCTACAATTATTACATATAAAGATAGTCCTTATATCGAGCTTAGAACCAAGAAACTAAATTTAAATTTTAAAGTTCCAAAAGATGTAGCAGAATACCTTTCTAATCACGATAATTAAAAACATAACCATACAACAATTTCGTCAACAGTACGTTATATCTTCTTATTGAATTAAACTAGCTGGTAGTTTGTAAAGAATTAGCTATTAACTGGTCTGTATCCTGTGAATAATACATAATGATTATTTCACTAACAGTGCTTTACTTCATTACCAGGACCAGACAGACGGGGATAATTCTGGTTATAATAAAGCCGTTCTTTTTTGGAATTTGTCTAGTTATTAAGTAATAGTCTTAATGTCTTTTCGAATAATTATAATAATGGTGAAATATTCATATATATTAGGTGATTCTAGGCGATTTCCTACCAGATAGGGTGATTTAAAAATGGCATCTATTGTTTACACAGTAATATTAATTGTTAGTTTTTTATTTTTAGTGTGGAAAAATGACGATCAAGAGTCTTATTTTCCGTTAAAAATAATTGGATATTTTATATTAGGTTCATTTGCCTTTAATTTCAATCAAATTTCACTTCCACTTGGGTTTGTAGTGTATCTGATATTTTTTCGACCTAAGTTAAATGTACAGGTAAAACGAATAGCTGCGGTTTTTGGTTTTCTTGCATTTATATTCGTCCAATGGGCCATACCATATGCCATGGATGACTGGGGAAATCGCCCAATATTCATTAAGCATGAACTTGGTTCAGTATATACGATGAACTTTCAAGAAGAATATGAACTAGTCAAGCAAGAATTAAATCTAGAGAATAACAGTTTGAGGCTTGAGGATTTTGAAGTAGACTATACTGAAGATGGTAGAATTACAGACTTAAGCTGGCAACTAATTGGGCAAAATGGCAATAGCTATAATCTCTATGAAATTCGATATGATATTGATAGGAATAGGTATCAAGTTATGAATAGTCAGCTTGAAACATGGCTCCAATACAATCGATTAATTGATGCTGAGCATTTTTTTGAAAATCTTAATGTGCTTGATATTAAAGATATTACTCATGCTAAGTGTGACTTTTCTTCCTATGGTATACAAAGTACAGGGGAACGAACAAATTATGAAGTAGAAAATCGAGCTTATGTCGTATTAAATGGAGAAATACAATTATTAGATGATAAGCAATTACCAGTTGAAGGTTATTATATTTCAACATTTGCAACGAAGAAAACGGGAGAAGAAAGGGATGACCAAGGAAATATCACACAAGAAAGTTTCGAAGGTACTGTATTATCTGATTATCTATTTGATGTAAAATTTGGTGAGAAATGATAGAAATTATTGTTACCAAGCTAAATTTCATCTAACGGTATGTGTTTCTTCCGTAATCAAGACGAATCCTATTATCGGGTGCGTTAGCTGAAGATCAGAGCTGTCTTTAAGGCAGCTTTTTCGTGCGCCCGGCATGGGTGTAATCTATAGGGTGAAAGTCCCGAACCATGAAGGCAGTAGTAGTGGTTAGCCTAATGCAAGGGTGTTCACGGTGACGTGGAATCTGAAGGAAGCAAGCGGCAAACCTCCGGTCTGAGGAACACGAACTTCATATAAGGCTAGGTATCATTGGATGAGTTTGCGAAACAAAACAAAGTCCTTACTGCCGAAGGTGGTACAGAGTAAATGAAGCAGATAGATGGAGGGAAAGATTGCACTCTTACCCGGGGAGGTCTGATGACAGCCAAGTACACTTGGCAACCTTTCCAGTGATGGACAGCT
>NZ_JBFUHM010000116.1:0-4150 GCF_056402395.1 Peribacillus sp. P4_B1 | reverse complement strand
GGGCATAGGATTATGACCCGTTGAGACATGGGAGGGAAAGCCTCCAAGGGCAGCGTGGAAAATGCGTGCAGCATATGTAATAATATGGGATTTTTAATGGATCCCCTATTTCAATCTGCCCTCATCTTATCAAAACGGTCCTATCTCTTTCGTTCATCTAAAGCAACCTATACCATGTGGTATGAAATCCTGCGAATAAGCGAGTATTCGTGAGCATTATCTATTAAACTGAGGGAGTTCTATAATAAAAGCGATTCTTATTAAAGAATCGCGCCCGATTGTAAAATATGTAACTATGTAACTTCCTTTTATATGTTGATCCTTGGTTTAAATCCATATATTATTTTCAGTAGTTAGTTTGGAATTAGTTTCACCAGTGTTGACTACACCTTTAGGCTCTACCAGCATTATATGGCATTCCTTTTCAGCATAAGGCTTATGCTCCACACCTTTTGGTATCACATACATTTCTCCTTTGGAAAGTTTAACCTCTCCATCGCGGAATGCGATGGACATCTCGCCGTCTATCACGATGAATACCTCATCGGTGTCTTTATGATCGTGCCATACAAAATCCCCCAGAATCTTAACTAACTTAAACTGATAGTCATTCATTTCACCAATGACTTTGGGCGACCAGTGTTCACTGAATTTGGACAGTTTCTCGCTTAGATTAATAGCATTATAATTGATATAAATCCCCCCCCAGAACTATTCTTACCCTTATTTTACAACTTCGATAGATTAATTACTATTTTGATTAAGATCTCAAAAGTTTCTGCTGATCTTCCACAATGGCCCTATTGCTGAACAAAGATCAAACAGCACTCTTGAACTATCCTGCCCCTTTGCTCCATAAAAAAAGAGCTGCAAAAGCAACTCCTTTATGGAAGTAAAGCACCCGTTAGTTCAAGAAGAAAACTTTAAAATCACCTTTTAACATCTCTAAACAACAAAGATGACTGCAAGTCCTGTAAAAGAAGCAATACTTAAAAACAACATCATTCCAAAATCCAGATCTTTTATCTCTTTAAAATGATCCCGTATCAAATAAAGTAAAGGTATTGCAAAAAGTGTTGGAATACCTTTACCTGCCTTACCAAAAATATCAGTAAAAAAAACACTTTCCATTGAACCCATTACTAGACCACTTAAAAGAAACAAATAAAAAAAACAAAAGAAAACTCGAATACTAGTACCTCCTACAAATTACCCTACCTTTTCTGTTACTGTTCTTCAACTAACCTGCCCCGATAGTGCCATAAGGGGTCTTGCCGCATGCCCATTAGTTAAAATTTCTTTATACCCTAAAATGAAAAAAGCTATCTTCAGCAGCATTTACACCAAAGAATAGCTTATTTTTTCGTTATGGGTATAATCCTTTTTCTTAGCTTGATGACGATAGGCGGTACCCCAATAAACAGACAAATTCGTCTGAAAATTTCTCTAATTTTTGGTTTAAAATAGGAATAATGTAAGATAAATCTATTTTTCTTGTATGATAAAGTAGAATAGTAGGAAAATGAATCGAAGGATGTGGTATTATTTGATGTTAAATGTTAAAAAAATGTCGTTTGTTGTTTTTATTTGTTTCATGTTTTTTATACCAAATTCAATCTTTGCTCAAGAAATTTTACACAATGGAAGTCAAGGACAAGCAGTTTATGACTTACAAGAAAATTTAAAGAAAATGGGTTACTTTAATAGGCAACCAACAGGGTATTATGGTGCAATTACTGATCATGCAGTTAAACAACTTCAACTAGATTCTGGAGTATTACCAGATGGGGTTTTTGGATTCCAAACACAACAAAAATTAAATAGTATTGAAATGATGGCCAGGGTTGTTTATGGAGAAGCTCGAGGAGAAACTTATGAAGGAAAAGTAGCTGTAGCTGCAGTAATTTTGAACCGAATATCAACGCCAGGTTTTCCTAAAAATACTTACGATGTTATTTTCCAGACAAATGCTTTTACAGCTGTACATGATGGGCAATATTATTTGACCCCAAATAGCTATTCATATCGAGCTGTTATTGATGCATTACAAGGTTGGGATCCTACTCATGGTTCTGTTTATTATTATAATCCGTTCTCGGCAACAGATGAATGGATTTTCACAAGGGAAACAGTCATTAGAATAGGCAACCACTTATTTGCAAAGTAAAACTATACATATTGAGGAATGATATTTTTATAGTTTCGTATTTTAAATATCCCATTAACTATATCGTGGGGATAGTTGAAAGGTCGGGCAGTATTTGCACGACCTTTTTGGCGGCACCCCCATAAGAAAAAGCTGCCTTAATGACAGCCCCGATCTTCAGCTAACGCACCCTTTAGTTCATTAACAACATAGTATAAGCATTATTAGTGGCTAAATTTTGAGTGGGGCTTTAACAGCCCCTTACACCTTCAACTGCTAACATATACATCGTTAAAGATTCAGCCTCACGCATCATCCATTCACGATAATCGTTTTCAGCACTCACATAATCCTGTTCACAAATAAAACCGTCTCTCGCCATTTGAACTCCTCTGCTTGATGCAGTATCAGCCCATATCCCAATGCGAGTTTGAAAATCAGGGTCCCTTCTATTTGTTACCTCATGAAGAGGGGTTATAGTAATATCTTCTATACCAACTTTTCGAAAAAGCCCAGGAAGGTTATCGGCAATTGTATTATCCATACCTGCTTCCGTACGCCATTTCAAATAGGCAGCATAAAAGCTGAGCATACTTGAAGGTGGCAGGGGATTCCATGATATCTTTTCATGGTTATAATCCGCAATTAAAATGCGACCTCCAATTTTTGCAGCAGATGTCATCATTTTCAATCCTTTTAATGGGTCGGATAACCATATTAATACCCGTGAACAGGTAACAATGTCAAACTGTTGTTCATAAGGAAGATTATAAATGTCACCTGTTTCAAATGATAATCCTGGTATTTCGCCATATGATTGACGTGCTTTTTGAATTAAGGTTGGATTACTGTCAATTCCTACTACACGTCCATTTGGACCCACAGCTTCTGCTATGCCTCTAGTAATTGCCCCTGTACCACATCCAATATCAAGAATTGCCATGCCTTCCGTAATAATTTCTGCAAGCCTTTTGTGTGAGTTTGTTAACGTTCTGGAGTCTAATACATTTGTTAACTTTCCAGATAATTCAGCACGATTTCGAGCCATTTTTGTATCCAAACGTGATTCCCCTCCCCTGTATTTATTGCAATTTTCAATAAATTCATTTTACCATTTAAAATTTTATTGTTCTTTATTCCAAAAAGGAATTAATAAGGTTAATCATTAAAATCTAAGTAAATAGAATAACGGTTCCATTCAAGGAAACTTCCCTTTGTTGTTGAACTAACCTGTCCCTTTAGTTCATTAAGGATTAATTAAAACTTGATGTTTAATAATTCTTTCATTTCAAGAAGAACATTAGAATGTTTTTCTTTTGATAAATACATCATTTTCTGTCCTGCTCCATTTGCTTCTTGCTTCTTTCCGTTCGGTTCTTGAAACATAATCCTTCCATCATTAAAAAAATTCATCGTGTACACTTTGTTATCCATGGTTTCTTTATCGGATAATATAAAAAAGTAATTCCCTTTTTTATTTAATTCTTTACTCTTCTCCAATAACTCCTTATTAGGAGGTTGCACAACTTCCATTTTGTTTACTTTTTCTATAAAAGCCTGTATTTCATTAATATCTGTAATGACCTTTGAAGTTGACTCGGAAGATACCCCGTTCTCATCAACACTTTGCACTAATAAGGTTGTATATTCATCTTTATTAGGTATTTCTAAAATTTCACTTTTCGTTTTTGTAGTATCTAAACTACAAGCATTTAAGAATACTATCATTAAAATGCAAAAAGAAAACATCTTGAAAAATCTCAAATTTCATCCCTCCATTTCTTCCTTCTACATTATATGTAAATTGAAAAATTATCCATCTTTAATGAACTAGTCGAGTAGAAAGGAGCCTTCCTACCTTACGGTAAATTGTACTCCTCCCCCTCACAGAACCGTGCTTGCGCTATTAACGCACACGGCTCCTCCTAGTCATCGTTTACAGAATGTAGCTAATCTCTTTGCTTAGTTCATAGATATTCACTTTGATTCTTGGTGTTCTTGGTG
>NZ_JBFUHM010000115.1:0-4152 GCF_056402395.1 Peribacillus sp. P4_B1 | reverse complement strand
CGGGAGCAGCGGGACAGGTGAGACCCCACAGGCGTTTACGCCGAGGAGGCTCACCGCCCGCACCAAGGAAAGCGAGCATCTGGAGGGGAAATCAACCACAACTCACTACTTGGTAAATAGCAACAAAGTATGTGAAAACAGCCAAGAAATAAAAGAACTCGTTAAGGAATTCTTCCAACGGGTTCTTTGTTTGTGTATTTCCTTGAATTTATTAATGATGCTTAAAAAATCTCAAAACCCTTCACATCCAATAAATATTATAATCTAATTGATTAAGGGCAGGCTTACTAATTAAATAGAACAGCTTCTTTAATTTTCCTCCTCTTTTTACTTGCTTACCTTTTATTCAAAATTCTTTATTCCTCAATTTAAAAAGTATATTTCAACCTCTTAGCGAGAAATTGCGGTGTAAAACATATCCCTATGTAACCACTTTACAATTGGTTTCGGTGCATTACTTTATGGTTTCAGCAAGGCCGGAAGTCTTGGATGGTCAGGTATACTAAGTGCGTTTGCTGTAGGCATCTTAGCTCTTGCACCCTTTTCATGGAAGTATAATAAGCTTAAATAAAAAGAGATTGAACAATCTGATAAACTTTATTTAAATGAGTGGAGAAATTATTCTCAAAAACTTTCACTCTTTTCAACTAACGGATGCATTAGTTGCATAAGATATGAGTTCTCCAAAGATCTTATGCTTAGAAACTACGGAGTTTTATTTTCCAAAAATGAATCTTCGTGCGATATTTCCGTTTTTTCGTCTAGACCACGATTAGTGCTGTTCAAACTAGCCATCAATCACCCGTTCGCAAAAGTACACATTTGCGAACGGTTTTTAAGAAGGTATGAATAGAAAAAGGGTTTAGAATTAAACATTATTAAGCCATTAATTCTCGGTTATTAACGTTTTTCCATTTACTACGGGCGTTTTTTTACAAATCTTTTTAAAAGTGATAATGATATTCGTTTTCAATTGTGTTATTATAATTTTGGAAATTATATTTTTTATTACTTATTGGAGGAAACAACATGTTTATTGATGTTTTAAGACAAAACCAGAAAGTCTCAATACTTTTGGCAGTGTTACGTGTATATCTTGGATATACATGGTTAATGGCTGGATGGGAGAAAATAGCAGGCGGGCAGTTTGATGCTTCCGGTTTCTTGAATGGAGCATTAGCACAAGCAACTGGAGAGCATCCGGCGGTCCAGGGATGGTGGGTTGTCTTTCTAGAAAACCTAGCCATTCCTCATGTAGAACTATTTAACACATTTGTACCTTGGGGAGAATTACTAGTCGGAATAGGTTTATTGATAGGTTGCTTTACTAAAACAGCCGTATTCTTTGGCCTTGTTATGAATTTTTCTTATTTGTTTAGTGGTTCGACAAGTACCAACACACAACTAATTTTATTATCTATGTTCATTCTTGTTTCTGCTTTAAATGCAGGAAGATTCGGAGTGGATGGTCTGTTGATGGCATCTCTTAAAGACAAACTATTTGCTAACAAAACGAAAGTGCTGAATGATGCAGCTTAGTATTTAGAACACTCGAAAGATCGCTGGATAGGCGGTCTTTTTTGTCACTGTTCTTAGATTTATGGCCATAAGACGCTAATACAGCTTTAAGTTAGGACCAATACAAGTCTTTATCTACGTTCATGTTTCTAGTGATGATATCCAAATATATCCCTTTTTCAGATAGCTATATTTAATGTAATAATTTGTTATTGACGTAACAGATAAAAAGAATTTATAATCTTAAAGAATCAATAAATGATAATGATTTTCATTTTCGTTTTAGACATTTAATGGCTAATTTATTTCTTTGGGGAAGAGGGAAAATAATGAAAGGTAGAACCGGTCTATACATAATTATTTTGGTAGTTGCAATGATGGCATTCCCGTTTCGTAGTTTTGCAGCAAGTGCAGAAAATGACTTACAAGGTGCAAACAAAAACATTATTGAAGCAATGCATTCTGTACAAAACGGGAAAATGGAAGAGGCTAAAAAACAATACGAATCATTTTCATCTACATGGATGTCGATTGAAAGTGGAGTAAAAGACGAGTCTCAAGATGCCTACCGTGAAATAGAAGACGGGATGGGGCAAGTACAGTTTGCTTTAGCCCAACAGCCTGTGAAAAAAAGGAGTCTGGAAAATTCCCTCAACAAATTAAAGCAAACCAATGAAAAGTTCATTGCAGGAAAATTCCCTCATACTGTCGCAAAAACTGAAGATACGGGGAAAAATCAGGGGAATGTAGCCGATTTGATTGTGCTATTAAATCAGTCACTTTCTAAATTGGATCATAATGATGTGAAAGGTGCAAAAGCTGATATTGAGCAGTTTCGTACCTCATGGCTGGATATAGAAAGCGTAGTATTAACACAGTCTTCTAAAATCTATACAAACGCTGAGAGGGACATGGTAACTTCGTATGCAATGCTTACTTCAAAGACCCCCGACGTAAAGGGAGCTAAAAAAACAATTGAAGGAATGCGTGATTATCTTTCTCCGCTTGCATCTAAAACAAGTTACAACATGTTAGATGCTACAACTATCCTTTTGCGTGAAGGTTTAGAAGGTTTACTAGTTGTAGTAGCACTTTTAGGTTTTTTGAAAAAGGCTGGTCATGCAGATAAGAGTAGATGGATTTGGATCGGCGTTGGATCAGGTTTAGGAGTAAGCATTATCTTAGGCGTAATCGTAAACATGTTGTTTTCTGCCGGTGCATTTGGGAGTAATAACTTCTTAATTGCTGGCTGGACCGGAGTCTTTGCTTCAATGATGCTTCTGTACATGAGTTATTGGCTTCACAGTAAATCAAGTACGGCGGAATGGCAACGATATATTCAGACTCAAAGTACAAAGGCCATTGATAAAGGGAGTCTATGGTCGTTAGCTATTCTTTCTTTCCTTGCTGTTTTCCGGGAAGGAACAGAAACCGTGTTATTCTTTATCGGGATGGCTGCATCCATTAAAGTATCAACACTTTTAACAGGTATAGCTATTGGATTAGTACTATTGATTGTACTTTCTTACTTAATATTAAAAGTAGGATTGAAGATCCCAATGCGCCCATTTTTCCTAGTATCCAGTATTCTAATGTTTTACCTATGCTTCAAATTTGCAGGTATGGGCATTCACGGGCTACAACTTGCTGGATTATTACCAGCTACACAAGCTCCAATCCCTACTATAGATTTCTTTGCGATTTATTCAACATGGGAGGGTGTAATTCCACAAATCATTCTACTTATAGTGGCAATTGTCGCAATGATATTGAATAAAAAAAAGGATAAAAAAACAAAATTACAGCAGACAAATCAGGAGGAATCAAAACATGCGATCTAAAAAACTTATTGTACCAATCATCTTAGCAACGTCCTTAACATTAGCAGCGTGCGGAACAAAAGAAGAAACAAAGAAAGAAGCTCCAAAAACGGAAGAAACATCGAATTCAAAAGCAGTTTCAATTGCTGACGGTGCACAAGACATGAAACAAGTACTTGCTGATATGAAAACACAACTTACAGCAAAAGATGCTGCGAAAGTAAAAGATAGTGGAGAGGAATTAGAGGAGAAATGGCAAGTATTTGAGGACTCAGTAAAAGAGAAAAGTCCTGATTTATATGAAAAGGTAGAAACGCCACTTCATACAATTGAAGCAGGAGCAAAGGTTGAACCACTTGATGCAAAAACGCTAGACAAAGCAGCAACAGAGTTAGACGGTGTGTTAACAGAAGTACAAAATTTAAAATAAAATAATGAAAAAGAGTGCTTTATCTATGACTATTGCACATAACCCTGTCAAGTAGACAGTAAAAAAAGAGTATTTCAAGCTGCGGCCTTTTCTCGATATTCAATCGGGGAAAGGCCGTTAAATTTTTCCTGAAAGCGATCCGTACTGTAAAAGTCTATATACTCCTGAATAGCTACATAAGCTTCCTCTGCTGTTTTTGGACATACCAAATATAACTTCTCTGTTTTTAAATGCGAGAAGAAACTTTCTATACAAGCGTTATCATGACAATTGCCACGACGAGAGTGGCTTCCTTGAAGACCGAGTTCTTTTACCTGTCTTTCGTATGATTTCGTCGTATATTGGAATCCTTGATCGGAGTGAAGAAGGGCCCCCTTTTCGAAT
>NZ_JBFUHM010000114.1:0-4195 GCF_056402395.1 Peribacillus sp. P4_B1 | reverse complement strand
GGATTAGGCGTCCCATTTGGAAAAGCATATGAATGGGGAAATAGCAGAAAGGGTTATTGGCGCATAGCGCATAGTCCTATTCTAGACAAAACCCTTAATAATGTTTATTGGCTCCATCATGGGTTAGTAAATCTATATGAACGATATACAAAACTACGTCAGACTTAAACTGAACCGCCGTATACCGAACGGTACGTACGGTGGTGTGAGAGGTCGGAGGCTAGGCGCCTCCTCCTACTCGATTGTGGAACTAAAGGTTCAGGTTAGTGAAAGACGGGATAATCAGTTAATAAAACAACCAAGAGGTAGAAAGTAATGTATCAATTTCAACACGAGGTCCAAAGAAAAGAAAAGATTGATATGGTATATGTCATTTTATTTATCGTTTCTAGATTGGTAAATATAGCTTTACAGTTCGCGGGTGGTAATATTCTTAATGGAATAGTCAGTCTCTTATTTTCTGTCATTGTCCTTCACTATGGTTTGCGAAAGAAATTCTGGGCGGAAATATTCATAAAATGTACGGTATGGATTCATATAGTTTTCTTGTTGGTGATGTTTCTTGTGATAATAATTAAATGATAAAGTAAGTAGATTCTCAACTAACAGGTGCGTTAGCTGTAGATCGGAGCAGTCTTTTAGGCAGCTTTTTCTTATGGAACTAACGGGGCAGTTTAGTTGAACAAGAAATCAAAGTAATTATAGACTTTGGAAGAAGAATATTGGGATATTATGCTAAACTTTATAAAAGGATATTGAAAGGACTCGACATTATTAATGGATATTAGAAAACCTAACGATTCGGAACTCAAAAAGGTTATGTTACTTTCTCCACAAGCTGTATTTGATGGCACATTGGGTGAAGTAAAACCTACAAATGAAAAAATCAAACATCTTGTTGAACCTCTATTGGAAAAGGGAAGCTATTATTTAATAGCAACAGAGATGGATAAATTAATGGGATGGATTCTTATAGGGGCAAGTAAAGATCAATTTACTGATAAGATGAGTGGATTTATTTATGAACTATTTGTTATAGAAGAATTTAGAGGGAATGGAATTTCTAAACGGTTAATGAGAACTGCCATTGACCATTTAAGACAAGATGGATACTCTGAAGCCCGCCTCAGTGTATTTGCAGAGAATCAAGCTATTGAACTGTACGAAAAAATGGGATTTAACATTAGGGCAGTTACTATGAGTTTGCCATTATAAGCAACGACTTCTTTCACTAATGGTTGCTTTACTTCAATAAGGGGGGTGCTACGGCAGCCTTTTTCTTATGGCACTAAAGGGGCGTTATGAAATCCTGCGAATAAGTGAGCATTCGAGAGATATTCGCATCAAACTGAGGGAGTTCAACAAAAAGTCATTAAAAAAGAGTAATGTTATACTTTTGAAAAGGGGGAAATTAAATGATATTGGAAGCTGTTATGCTACAAGTTAAGGAAGGTATGGAAGCAGAATATGAAGAAGCATTTCGTGGGGCATCAGAAATTATTTCTTCAATGAAAGGGTACATATCTCACGAATTACAGCGATGTATGGAAGTTGAGGGGAAATATTTACTACTGGTGCAGTGGAAAACATTAGAAGACCATACAATTGGATTTAGACAATCCAACGAGTATCAAGAATGGAAAAAGAAATTACATAATTTTTATGACCCATTTCCAACAGTTGAACATTTTGAGAAGGTTAAACTTTAATAGTTGTTCTTGAACTAACAGGTGCAATAGCTCTTTAAAGAGCTGTGACGATCACTCTTTTTCTTGTGGAGCTAACGGGGTAATTTTTAATATAGTAAGAATTATAGATAGTATAAAGGACCGAAAATTCACTATATTAAAGGTGGGAAATGACATGGCAAGAAAGTACCGATTATATCAAATTGATTCATTTACGAAAGAAAAATTATCAGGTAATCCTGCTGGTGTAATTACCAATGCAGATGGGCTATCTTCGGATGAGATGCAGAGGATTGCTAGAGAGCTTAACAATTCGGAAACGGCATTTATATTTAAATCAGACAATAGCGAATCTGATGTACATATTCGTTTTTTTACGCCTACTCATGAGGTTCCAATCTGTGGACATGCGACGATTGCTGCCCACTATGCTCGTGCAGTTGAAAATAGTTTAAATACAGGTAAAGTTTATCATAAAACTGGTGCCGGCATTTTACCAGTCGATGTGATTAATGAAGGTAATGATTACAAAATTATAATGACCCAGGGTAGTATAAGTTTTGATGCGGTGATTGATGGTCTAGCTTTAGAAAACATATTTACAGCTTTCAATATTAGTGAAAATGATTTATTAGAAGATTGTCCAGTACAAATCGTTTCTACCGGGCATTCCAAGGTGATGATTGGAATTAAAAATTCGGAACTTCTTCACCGATTAAACCCTAATATGGATTTACTAACAAAAGTCAGTGGATTAATTAATTGCAATGGTTTCTATGTGTTTACGATGAATGCTCCCGACTCCGAAATCTTAATTCATGGAAGAATGTTTGCTCCAGCAATTGGTATTAACGAAGACCCTGTTACAGGTAATGCGAACGGCCCTTTAGGTGCATACTTAATACACCATGGACTTGTCAAACATGATAATACTTTATTTAGTTTTAAAGCAGTGCAGGGCGAAGCTATAAACCGGGCGGGTGTCATTGATGTTCAAGTGAAAATTTGTAATCAGGAACCAGAGGAAGTAAGGATTGCGGGAAATGCTGTAATCGTATTTAAGTCCGAGTTATTACTGGAATAGCCATTCAACGTGCGTTAGCTTAACCTGGACCATATAAATATTATTGTAGCGTATTTAGATTTTGTGCCCTTAATAACCTTACAATTACCTCGAGGTTGAGTGAATAATTCCTTGTTACAAATACTATTAGTTTTCTTCTTTCAATAAGAAAGGTTGCTGAGGCAGCCTTTTTCTTATGGCACTAACGGGGCAGTTTAGTTGCCTAAGGTTAATAGATAACGTTCATGATACTATTTAGTTAATTAGAGTAATAAAAGGTAGAAAGAGGGGCTTTAATAAGTGCTCAAAAATAGAAAAGTAATCGTAACAGGCGCGGCTTCTGGAATAGGTAAAGAAATTGTCAAACAATGCTTATATGAGGGGGCTTCAGTAATTGCATGCGATATTAATGAACATTCCTTATATGATTTAAAACAGTCAATGGATGATCGCTATGTTCTACATACATATCAGTTAGATGTAAGTAACCATGAAGAGGTCGTTAAATTTTTTGTATATGTTGAAGCAGAACAAGCTGATGTAGATGGTTTAGTTAATAATGCGGGGATTTATTTGGCGAAAAGTATACTAGATTATCAAGTAGATGAAATTGATAAAGTCCTAGATATAAATGTTAAGGGGTTTATTTATCTCTCACAAATGTTCGGTAAAAAATTGTTCCAAAGCCAACGTAAGGGAGTTATCGTTAATATGTCTTCAGTGTCAGCAATGGAGGGCAGTTCAGATGCAATTTATGGGTTATCAAAGGCTGCCATATTAGGTTTAACTAAAAGCTGTGCAATGAATTTCTCACCATACATCCGAGTTAATGCTGTTGCTCCTACGATGGTTAATACTCCCATGATGGGTACAATACCTGATTGGAGAAAAGAGGAGTATTTAAGTAACCAACTTATCAATACGCCTGTCCTGCCTGAAGATGTGGCTGATACTGTTGTCTTCTTATTATCAGATAGAGCCAAGCATTATACAGGCTCAACATTCGATATTAATAATGGAGGATATCTAAGATAGTACTGCTGCTTGTTAAACTACAGGTACGTTTGTTGAGATCCCGGGGCTGCCATTTGGTGGCCTTTTTGCTTAATGAACTCCCTCAGTTTAATAGATAATGCTCACGAATACTCGCTTATTCGCAGGATTTCATACCACATGGTATAGGTTGCTTTAGATGAACGAAAGAGTTAGGACCGTTTTGATAAGATGAGGGCAGATTGAAATAGGGGATCCATTAAAAATCCTATATTATTACATATGCTGCACGCATTTTCCACGCTGCCCTTGGAGGCTTTCCCTCCCATGTCTCAACGGGTCATAATCCTATGCCCTTTCATTCCTTCGTCATACCTATCCAAGGGGTGGAGGCCGGTTTTGCTAACGGAACGGGTCATTGCCCTTTTGTTCATTACATCCAGTACAGTAC
>NZ_JBFUHM010000113.1:0-4239 GCF_056402395.1 Peribacillus sp. P4_B1 | reverse complement strand
GTATTCGTTCCATGCGTAAAACGATTGAAGAAGTTGAAACCAATATGGCTTACCGTTGGTTCTTAGGCTGTGGTTTCCATGATAAAGTACCTCCTACTCCACGTTCGGGAAAAATTATGAGCGACACTTTAAAGATACAGACCTGTTTGAACAGATTTTCTATCGCATTTTAATGACGGCTGCTACTTTCGCTGCCATTAATTTAAAGAAGGTGGCCAATTGGACATGGCGAGGTCTAAAAATGGCCTAACATAGTGGGCTCGTAGAGCCCCAATCTCTTAACTTCAGGCAAAAATTCAAAGGGAATCTCAAAAAGGGGGTCGGAATTTTTTAATTCCGACCCCCTTTTGTCTACAAACTGAGACGATCCGATGAGGATCGTCTTTTTTTTATCTCTTTCTGCCAAGTCCCATGCCATTATACATTTTTCTAATCATCTTATTGGCTTCAATGTTCGCTTTTTCTGCACCGCGGTCAAGAATTTCATCCAATTCTGGTGAATCGATCAATTCATGATAGCGTTCCTGGATTGGCAGGATTTCCCCAAGAACCACTTCAGCCAAATCACTTTTAAAGTCACCATAACCTTTACCTTCATACATCTCTTCAATTTCTGAATAGGTTTTCCCACTGAAGATGGAGTATATGGACATCAGGTTGGAAACACCTGCTTTGTTTTCCTTATCGTAACGGACAATGCCTTCGGAATCGGTAACGGCGCTCTTGATATTTTTTTCGATTTGCTTCGGATCATCCAATAAGGCAATCGTTGCCTTTTTGTTAGGGTCCGATTTGCTCATTTTCTTGGTTGGTTCTTGTAGGGACATGATACGTGCCCCTTCTGTAGGGAGGCTGATTTCCGGGATTTTGAAAATATCATTGTGCTTTCTATTGAACCGTTCAGCCAAATCGCGAGTCAATTCAAGATGCTGTCTTTGATCTTCCCCAACAGGAACTACATCCGTACTATAAAGGAGAATATCGGCTGCCATCAGCGGCGGGTATGTAAGCAATGCTGCAGAAACCCCCTCTTTGCCAGCTGATTTATCTTTAAATTGTGTCATTCGCTCAAGTTCACCAATATAGGAAATACTCTGTAAAATCCAGCCTGCCTGAGCATGCGCAGGTACCTCTGATTGAATGAAGATTGTATTCTTTTCTGGATCGAGGCCAATGGCCAAATATAAAGCGGCCAATGTTTTAATGTTTTTCCTTAATTTAAGGCGATCTTGTGGAACTGTAATTGCATGCTGGTCAACAATACAAAAGAAACATTCATATTCATTTTGTAAGTTAACGAATTGTTTCATGGCTCCGATGTAATTTCCTAAAGTAACGGAACCGGATGGCTGTATGCCGGAGAAAATCCTTTTCAACTGCTAGTCACTCCTCTAAATGCGTTTATTGATCAATGGATATTCGCTCTTCATTATTGTAAGGATAAATAGAAAATGAATCCACTTTCTTTGAAAGAAATGTGCGCCTTGAAAGGGGAACGCTCATTTAAATCTCGTGGAAGGCCGTTTTGTCCTGTATCGATGCCATTCTGAGAATACGAATTGTCCACTATAACTGTATTTTAGCATTTATTCATATTAAATGTATAATCGAAACGGCAATAACGCCATTGGAACGGATTTTCCGTCTGTTTGTATCGATCAATGAAAGCATCAAGGTAAATAAAACCGTTTTATATATTTCACCTTGAGCAGGCGATTTTAGGGAAAGATACATACATGGGAATACGTGTTGGAAACGTGTTTGCATTCAAGTGTGTTTATTTATGGCAGAGTTTTTTTAATTATTTATAATATATAGGAGTAAAGTTAAATGGTTGTGGTATTAAAGAAAGGGGTCTATTTTTATTTATTGAATATTGATGACTGATGGCGAATGAGGTGGAGGAAATGAAACAAAGAAGTAAATGGTTGATGACAGGTATGTGCATATTCCTGATTCAACAGCCAGTTCATGCACAGGACATGAACGAAACCAGGCAGGTAGCATTAGAAAATAAAGAACTGCCTGTGAATGCACCGCGTTTTGTTTTTGATTCGGGGTTGAAATTCGCCTATCCGGATGCTGTGCGTGGAATATATGTGACAGGGCCTGCAGCGGGTGGCAATAAATTGAATGAACTTATTAAATATGTAGATGAAACCGATTTGAATGCGATGGTCATTGATATTAAGGATGATTGGGGGAACGTAACGTATAAGACCAAAAATCCCGATTCTCCATATGCCGGGATTGGTAAAGACTACATAAAGAATCCTAAGGCAATGCTGAAAAAATTAGAGGATAAGCAGATTTATCCGATTGCAAGGGTAGTTGTCTTTAAAGACTCACTTCTGGCTAAAGAGAAGCCTGAATTGTCATTTTTAGATGGCGAAGAGGTATGGAAGAATGGTCGAGGTGAAGCCTTCGTTAACCCATTCTTAAAAGAGGTTTGGGATTATAATGTCGGTATTGCCATTGAAGCGGCAAAAATGGGTTTTAAAGAAATTCAATTTGACTATGTCCGTTTTCCCGAAGGATTCGAAAATAAAGAAAATGATTTGAAATATGATATCGGTGAGTATGATGAAGCGAAAGTGAGTCATTCAGCTAAAAGGGTTCAGGCAGTGACGGACTTTGTAAGTTATGCGAAGAAACAACTGGAGCCATATGGTGTGGAAGTGTCGGTGGATATTTTTGGATATGCGGCTACGTTACCTGAAGCTCCCGGAATTGGACAGAACTTCACTAAAATCTCTGAGAACGTGGATGTTATTTCCTCAATGATCTATCCAAGTCATTGGACATCTTATTTTGGTATCGATAAGCCTGATTTGGAGCCCTATAATCTCGTTAAGGAATATGCGAAATTGGAAAATGGGAAGCTGAAGGAATTAAAAACCCCGCCAACTTCAAGACCTTGGCTTCAAGATTTTACTGCTTCGTATTTAGGAGAAGGGAATTACCAAAGGTATGGCAAGAAAGAAGTGGAAGCCCAAATAAAAGCGTTAAATGATAATGGGATTGATGAATATTTATTATGGAATGCAGCAAATCGATATACAAAGGGAGTGGATTATACCCCATGAAAAAAAGGGGATGGCCTTAAGGAATATCCTTCCGGTCATCCGATTTTTTTCTAAAATTACCGCTTTTTATTCCCGCCAACTTGATTCCACCCTGACTGAATTCGTCTCGATTGATCGAAAATATGAGAGTGACGTTTCCCTCCAAACCATTTTTCGCCAATACCATTCGTCACAACGCCATTCACGGCAGTGATGCCAATAACGCAAGCTGCAACTAAAACAAAGTCAATAAAGTAACTGAACATCCAACCCCCCCAATATTGTTTTAAAGCTATTTAAGTTCCATTGTAGTGGATAAGAGAAAATCTGGAAAGAATAAACTAGCAAAAGAGGAGATTAAATCATGAATTGGTATGAAAAACTAAACCAGTATTTCCCCATTGAAGAAATGAAGTCTAAAGAACATATTGAAGTTCTCTTAGAAGATAAGCAGGAAATATATATAAAGGATGAAGGTCCCGACCATGTTTTATTGTATGTGGAAGGGGAAGAGTTTATATTCGTTGATTACCTATTTGTATCAAAGAAATCAAGGGGGCAGGGATTAGGAAGGAAATTGATCCAGAAATTGCAAAAAAAGCAGAAAACGATTTTGCTGGAAGTCGAACCAGTTCAAGAAAATGATGATGATACATTTAAAAGGCTGAGATTTTATAAAAGGGAAGGATTCAAGCATGCTTCTTCGATTTCCTACAGCAGAAAATCGCTTGCCACCAAAGAGAATACTCCAATGGAAATCTTATATTGGCCGGCAAATCCATCTGTTGAAGAAGAAGACGTTTTTGATTTCATGAAAGAGATTTATTCTGAAATCCATACCTACAAAGATGACGACCTTTATGGAAAGTCTTATCAGGATGTAGAGGATGTACTAAGCTTGAATGCTGGTCAGGAAACGGATATTTTTAAAGAGATGGAAGTCTGAGAAAGAGGGCCGGTTTTGCGGGGGGCACTGAAAAAGTCCCTTCCGGGCCAATAGAGGTAGATTTTCTCAGTTTATTCTGAGGAAATCTACCTTTTTTTGTTTTATAATCAAGGTAATAAATTTATGTGGGTGAGTACGATGATTCAAAAACAAACGTCTATGGTTTTTAGTCCTCATATGGCCATTTATGATGTAGTGGTTCCAAAGGATAACATGTTACGCAAGATC
>NZ_JBFUHM010000112.1:0-4255 GCF_056402395.1 Peribacillus sp. P4_B1 | reverse complement strand
GGCTGAGATGGCGGGGATRCAAAATCTGAGTAAAACTAAATCCTTAGCTAAGATGGCGGGGATGCAAAATCTGAGTAAAACTAAATCCTTAGCTGAGATGGCGGGGATGAAGCTAAAAGTATCTTCTCTAAGTTCCAAGTGGGTTATTTCAAGTCCAGTTATTAAGGAATTGTCTTTATTTAATAGTGAGAAAGACTTAAAGTATATTTTTAATAGAATACCAAAGGATGATTATAAATTAAGTCAAAGTTATGATGAAGATAGTCAGGAATTAGAATATGTTCTTGAAAACAAACAAACCACCAAATCAATTCCTGTGAGGGATATACCAAGAGTATTAGCTGTTACTGATATCGTAACAAGTATAAGTCCGAAAGAAGTTTTTGATCTTTATAGACACTTAGTAGAATATCCAATGCTCGGTTTAATACATCCAGTCGGAAAAAGAGTTTTCGAAGATATTAGTATTAATTTAATTACAGTTGAAAAATTAAACTTGTTTCGAGCAAGATCTCGAGATATGAATAAAAGGAAACTACCATATTCCGATATAGAAATGTTTAAAGCTCCCTATGGAGTATCTGGATATGGAAGATATAACGTTCTTGGTCAAGGTGAATTATATACTTGTAATAATAAAGAGGTAGCTCTAAGTGAAATTGCATCCGACAATCCTAACTTAAGATATGACATTATTGAATGGCAGCTTGTACAACCTGTAAAGTTATTGGATTTAACCCACACGGATTCACCTCTGGTACAATATTGTAGCTTTGAAAAGTCAACACAGCACGGACAAGAGTATATTATGCCTAATTTTCTAGCCCAATGTGCTAAGTATCACGGTGTACATGGGATCATATATAAGAGTGTGGTAGAGCCTCATGCATCTAATTATGTGTTCTTTGATTATGAGCAAAAGTGGTTTAACACCGTAGCATTTGAATGCGACTTTTTACCAATTAACGCTATCCAGCTGTTAAAGGAAAAGTAAGTTAGAAATATTGGAAAGGGTAAAATGAATACCTTTCTTCAGAATAGAAATTTGCAACTCTGCAGGTAGTAGATTTCTACGAAGTTAATATGCATGTTATTCAAAAGCTAGATACTAGAAATACCATCGGACAATCTCTGTGGGGGGTATGTTTAGCGATACAGATATAGTTTTTTAAAAGGCAAGACAATAGTTATACTAGAGGATGGTTATGAATTTGTTGTTCTACCGTGGGGTTAGCCTTATTCCTCAAAATCAGAAAAGGTGAGGGGGGTATTTCTCACCTTTTAAGCCCTCATTTCCATGGGGTAGGTACATAGTAGGTAAACTCACACGTCACGATTTATTTTTATCTCCGATGCTAACTTTTTTATATTAATTCCTTTCATAAGTGGCAAAGTCTTATACAACCAAGTTCTTTAGAATTGATTGCTTTATTAGGCTTAACATTCAGATACTAAAACAGTAGTGTAAACAAAAAATCAAAGGATAATCCTCTTCGATACTTTTCATATCGATCAGCTCAGTTTTTTTACTAATCATCCATTGGGAGATTAATGCAATTAAATTGTACAGAATTAGATTATAGGTTCGCCATCTTTGCGAATTGCGTCATCAAATATTAATTGTTTATTTTCCGAATGTATTTCATAAAATGGTTTATCTATGAATCTGATAAATCTGAAATCCGATATTGACTCATCCAAGATTGCGTTCACAATCGCTTGTTTAGAATCGATATTTAAGTGATTAAACTCATCCCATTGTCTAGTAAAATCGTTAACTATTCTAAAGGGCATTCTAACTTCAAAGAATTTATCATCCTTTAAAATTACATATGTTCTGCGATCGCTGTTATTAACAATTTCCTTTACATTGATAAAAGTTAAAAGTTCATCCCAAGAAATATCTTTGGTTAATAATTCATGTCTCTTCATAGAAATCTGATTGAGAAAGTCAATCATACGTCTATATTTAATTGCACCTTTGGCAGTGTCTTTTAAGTCCGAACTTGAAATAGATGTCATAATAGCAGTTTTAATATCGGCGATTTGATTTGTTATATAATCCATTCTTTTTTCATCTAATTGTTTGTTTTTCTGTTCTGCTAACAATCTTTGAAATAGTCCTGACCACTGTTTTCTTAGATATGATTCTATATCTTCCATTCTTGAAAAAGATATAATACTGTTGTTTTCATTTCTTAGTCTTAGGAAGTTGATAAACTCAAAGATATAATGAGCGGTATCAGGTTTATCTATTGAAGGGAAAATTATAGAGCTTATTATTTCCTTATCTTTATTCTTTTCATAAACTAAGTGATCATGATTAACACTACTATCTATAAACGTAAAGATAGGAATCTCATTTTCAATTGCCTTTAAGACTTCTAATTGGGTAATGGACATACTTTCTTTATCTTCGAAAACTGTTTGACCCTTACTTAACTCCTTTAAGATCTCAAAGTTAAGTTCCTCAAAGGCTTTTGGTATAGCTTTTCCTCCAAAACGTGACCCGACAATTAAAATTAGCATATCACAATTCTCGACTTCTTTTAAACAGCTGGTATGTGTATGGGAACGTGGATCATATAGTATATCTGCGTAATCACTCATAACAGGTTCGTAACCAAAGTTAGAAATAAATCCTCTTAACTGTGATCTAACCACGTTTAAGTCGTAACAAGTTGATGAAATAAATATTTTCGGATTTGCCATGTTTACCCTCCATTTACAATCTATAGTTAAGATTATACAACTAATTTTCCTAGGAGTGAGGAAAACGGCAAGTATTTATGATCAAAACATGTTACTTTTTTGCTTATTAAAAATTAATATTTGTAATTATGTCTGATGTCCGATTGTTCTTAAGATTAATTTTTGGCTAAATACATAATGATATATCGATTTAATAATATAACAGTATTATACAATTTCAGGTTTTTGATTTATAATAGGTATTTAGTATGTAATGTCAATTTTCCTACTTTATGATGCATTTACCAACTTTCAGGAAATGGTTAATGGATATTTAGAGTAAAAGATGGTTAGATGAATCAAATATTTTTAAAAAGAGGTATATCATACTTCTGAGATGTAATTTCATAGAGCAGGTGATTAAAATTATTGAAAAAAAGGATTTTTTAAAAGAAATTGATCGCAATTTCTGGAATGCAATTACCAAGAAAGTATGGTACAAAGATATTATTTTTTATTCTGATTTTCGACGGGAGATAGTGGTAACCGAAATAGTTGATCAATTGAAAAATTTTGAATTTAATTTTAAAACTCCATTATATTATTTTGTTCCAAAAGGTCAGGGTATTCTAAGAACAATCAAAGTATTTAATATACAAGATTTGTGTATTTATTACTATTGTGTAAAGAAGTTACAAGACGAATTAACATCAAAAATTAAAGAGAATCAAAATGTCTTTGGCGGATTCAAATTTTCCCATGACAATCAATCATTAACCCAGAACATGGTAAAGCAGCAAGAAGAAGAGATATATAATATGGATTGGTATGATTTTGAATATGAAACATTTTTGTCGAAGTATCAGTTTAGAAAGGAATGGTCAGATTATCAAAATTTAGCAAAAGAGGCTTACGAAAAGGGATATAATTACTATATTCATATTGATATAGCGCATTTTTATGATGATATAAATCTTGATATTTTAGAAAGGCAAATAAGAAATACAGTTTCGGATCAAGCTCAAATTATCGATTTATTATTTCATTTCTTGAGATTATCAGATAAAAGAGATCTTGGATACACAATGACAAATGTAGGTATACCTCAAGAAGAAATTGGAGAAATGTCAAGGGTGCTAGCTAATTTTTACTTAGTCAATTATGACAATAGGATTATTCACTTTTTAAATGATTTTCTCGGTGAAGGTGAGTATGAATATTTGCGTTATTCTGATGATATGTGGATTTTTTATAATGGTGATAAAGATGATTCCTTTAAAATTGTACAACAAGCATCACTATTATTAAATAGTTTTAAATTACATGTTAATGAAAGTAAAGTGAAAATATTAAATAAATTACAATTTGGAAACCATTGGCATTTTTATACTTGGGATATAATTTATTCTAATTCAAGCGATACTAAGTTAATATTAAAAATTTTTAAAGAGATGATTGAATTTGGAGTGGGTAGAAAAGATTCAATCATAAAATACACTTTAAAAATATTACTTTCCGAATATAAAAAATCAAATTTTTTATTTAGTAAGCAAGATCTCAGAAC
>NZ_JBFUHM010000111.1:0-4363 GCF_056402395.1 Peribacillus sp. P4_B1 | reverse complement strand
GGTAAGGCATCAGCCCTCTCGGTTCACTAACGTTTATGGAGCTCAATCCCTTCAACCATTTGGCTTTCGGCCCGCCACCTAACTGTCTACGCTTAAAGACTAGAGTTACCTTTAGTCCTCCAAGACTCGCTACGAGCGAATGGCTAGTTCTTACTCGGCGGGAATCCCACCCGCTATATGATACGACCTAGGCTCGGCCGCACACCTGCCCCTTTAGTTCCATAACAAAAAGGTTGCTTGTGTAACCACCCTTTGAAGTAAAGCACCATTAGTAATAGGATTTCACAGTCCAACCATTCCTTTATTTAGTGGACACAACCAATTCATGTGGCATGCCAAGGTGCCGGTATTTAATTGCGACTTTGTCAATACTATGTTCATGCACTAACGAAAGAGCATATATGGCATCATCTTCTGTTGCAGTACCAGCATTTACTTTATCAAGTTGCTTTTGTGGGTCTGTCTTTGGTTTAAGCGTTATAGAATCTAATCCCTTGAAGGTATATTCACTTGCTTCTTCGCCATTAAAATTGTCAGAGATAATAAACCCTTTTGGATGATAACTCACTTGTAATTTCACTTTGGATGGTACAACTTCATCATTGACAAGAACCTCTTCAATTTGAATATCATCAAATGGACTTTTATTTCCTACCGAAACCAATTGTACCTGCTTATCATTCGCTGAAGCACTTGGATAAGCTACTAAAGGTTGGTTTAATTTCAGAAAAAAGAAGACACCTATAAATAAAACCACAATACTAATGACACCTATTAACACCTTTTTCAAAAAAACACTCCTTTACTAACCCACCCTTTTAATTTCATATTTTGCTCTACATTAAAATGATAATTCCACAAATCGCAGCTACCCCAACAAAAGATAATACGTAAAAATAAGGTGGTATAACTTTACCGACAATCTCTGCTTCCTTTTGAAGGGTATCTACTTTATCCCATGCACTCACAATATCTGGTTTATAGTTCTTTGTTTTTATCATACTCACTAACATCAAACTGACTATATATAAAACATGAAGTGCAATTGAACCAATAATCGCTTGAAGAACCAACTTCATATTCTTACTCCTTTTTTCACTAAATATACCATAATAATCCATTTTAGTCTTTAAACCTAAACCCTCGTTATTAAGGGTATTGCACAGTTTGTGTCTAATGAGAAACAAAAGACGGCTTCGATCTCAAGCTAACGCACTCGTTTTTTGCATAAGAAAAGGAGCTGCTGATCAGCTCCTGGTATTGAWGTAAWGCACCTGATAGTTATTTATTCAAAATATCATTTCTTAGTGAAGCAACTTTAGTTAAAGCTGTATCTATGTCAGCTTCATTCACTCCAAAGTGAGCAAGTGCATCGTTAAGATGTTTTACAATAGCATTAAAATGGGCTGGTTGYAGATTCATTCCCTGGTGAGCTTTTGCCATTGATTGTCCAGAATATTGTTTTGGACYACCTAATGCAAAACTAATAAATTTTTCTGATGACTGCGTTGTTTTTCCATATCCKTTTTTTCAAAAAAATGATTAACTGTATCATCCTTAAGAACCAACTCGTTGTAAAAGTAGTCCACAACTTTTGCTATCGCTTCTTCTCCACCAATTTTTTCATAAAGTGTTTGATCCATATATACACTTTGCTTTTGTGGGTCTGTCTTTGGTTTAAGAGTTATAGAACCTAATCCTTTGAAGGTTCACTTGCTTCTTCGCCATTAAGAAAAGCACATTATTTGTCTATTCCTTTTACATTATCATAGATCTAGGTAGTATACCTAAATATAAAAAGCCTCATCAAGTTTTTGAAGAGGCTATTCATTGCGTATAATTTATTAAAGTTTTTGCACTAGAACCTATATATCTTTAGGAGCATTTCTTTAGTTTTGAACGGCTCTAGTATAATAATATTCTTCAAGAGTAAGTCCTTGGCTCATAATAGTTTGAGCTATTGGTTTATCTACATATCGAAGATGCCATGGTTCATATTTATACCCAGTGACTGATTCTTTTCCTTTAGGGTAACGGATAATAAATCCATAATCATCTGCATGTGCCTGTAACCATTTTGCTTCTTTAGTACCTCCAAAGCAATCCTCTGCCGCGCATTTACCATTGCCGCCTGTCACGTCAATAGCAAGGCCTGTTTCATGCTCACTTGTTCCAGGTAATGCACTGTATGTGATTGCTTTGGCATAACCATCCCTTTTTACATAATAATCAAATAGAGCAACTTGTGTAGCATGTGATCTGTATGCAGATACACCGAGAAGACTTACTCCCTGCTTCTTGGATTCCGCAAATAATTTGCTAATGGCAGCTGCTGCTTCACTTCGCATTTTTCTCTTTTCCGTCTTTTCTTTAAAAGTAAACGGTATTGATGTATATACTAAGTCTTTTGGTACATAGTTTTCTGGTAGCTTATTTTTTTTATTGACTAGCACTGGAATACTTTCTGGCTTTGCAACAACCTGAATGTCGTCAGATGAAGGATTGGATATTTTTACATATTGGCCACTAACATAACCTGCTTGACCATTTAAGCTTACCTTTAGCCATCCATTCTCACTTTTTCCAGTAACCATTAACTTTGTGCCCTGTTTAACTGTTGCTATAATTTTATTAGCAGTAGAAGGACCTGTACGGACATTCAGGTTAGCCGTTGCTGTATAGGTTACAGTTGCTGTACTAGATGAAGGATTGGATACCTTTACATATTGGCCACTAACATAACCTGTTTGACCATTTAAGCTTACCTTTAGCCATCCATTCTCACTTTTTCCAGTAACCGTTAGCTTTGTGCCCTGTTTAACTGTTGCTATAATTTTATTAGCAGTAGAAGGACCTGTACGGACATTCAGGTTAGCCGTTGCTGTATAGGTTACAGTTGCTGCATTGGCTACACTTGGTTTTGAAGGGCTAAAACCGATTAAACCTGCACATAAAATAATGAAAGCAAAACCGGTAGCTAGCAATCTTTTGTTTAACGTTACTTTATTTAGTTTTGTCATTTAGAACACCTCAGCTTTAACGAATGTAGTTTTCTATTCATGGAATTAATCTTAAAATACCAGATAAATATATTCTATTACGGTAATAAGATTGGTGGATATAAAATTATCGCAAAGATTATCAATACCCACTGTATAAACAGAATAGGTTTATTTCTGTCATCCCAAAATTCGTTTCCCAAAAAAGAACGCATTATTTTATCTCCTCAATCTAAATCAAAGTCTACTCGTATTATAAACTGTAATGAACTATCCTGCCCTTCTTATTTATAAGTTCAGACAAAAAATATTTCTGGTTGACCATTTTTCATATCAATATATGATAACGGTAGCCGGGGTAGAACGTACCTGCCCGTGGGGCTTAAGATCCCGTCAACTAAACAGTTCGCCCCTACTTGCTTAAACATGATTTGGCTGGTTGGGACCAAGATCTCGTATAATTTCAAGCAGTTCTTGATCAGGTTTCCCCTGAGTATCATGGGGTTTTTGGGGACTTATATTCAGTTGTCTCTATACTAACCTTATTAGAATATCCTACATAAAGATGTTTTGATATGATGAAGAAGCTTTAGGTAATAAAATCGATGAATTATGTACAAGTCGTTCAAGAAAGTGGGCAAATACAAAGGCAAAGAAACTTATAGCTGCAGCAGCTAAATCAGACAACACTGTATCAAAGTTGGATGAAGAGATAGGTGCGCAAAAGAAATTGAAGAATATAAGATAATCCGATCAATCCCTGGTATCGGTGAAAAAATGGCAGAAACGACAATTTCTGAAATTGGTGAGATTGATCGGTTTAATCACCCTAAAAAACTCGTAGCATTTGCAGGAATTGATCCTAGTATCTTTGAATCTGGTAGATTCAAGGGATCCGTAAACAAAATAATCAAAATCGGTTCGAGTAGATTACGGCATGCCCTATATATGGCTGTTCGATGTGCCATTCGTGATTGTAGAAAAAAGAAAACACTGATGAAGTCATCCCTCGTAATAAGAGATTACGTGAGTTCTATGATAAGAAGGGGAAAGAAAGAAAGCCCTATAAAGTAGCTGTTATAGCATGTGCTAATAAGCTTCTACATTGGCTTTATGCACCATTACAAAACAACTGAACTTTCCAAAATATGGCCTAGTTTGAAAGTGTAACCGAATATAATAAAACTCTCCAACCACTGTTCATAGGGAGGTTATTTGGTATCATATTTTAGTATAGCATGTAATATTTTTAGTTTTTATTAGCTAGTTTTGTTGCATAAGAAAAGGAGCTGCTGATCAGCTCCTGGTATTGATGTAATGCACGCTCCTGGTATTGATGTAATGCACCTGATAGTTATTTATTC
>NZ_JBFUHM010000110.1:0-4601 GCF_056402395.1 Peribacillus sp. P4_B1 | reverse complement strand
ATGTATAACTATGTAAGAAATCCTGATTATTGGTGTGTTAATAATGCTAACCAATTGGGTTTTTTACAATCATCAAACGGAAGAAATAATATTGAGGTAAAAGATTATGGTTCAAAACCATTTGTAGTGAATATCAATGAGGCTACGAAACAAAACAATACCTACCGTACCTCTTTATGGACAGGAAAACATTTGCAAGTTACATTGATGAGTCTTAAAGTTGGTGAAGATATTGGTTTAGAAATTCACCCCAACGTTGACCAGTTTTTACGTATTGAACAAGGTCAAGGGGTTGTTCAAATGGGGAATAGACAGGATAATTTAAACTTTGTAAGAAACGTCTATGATGATTATGCAATAATGATACCTGCTGGCACATGGCATAATGTAACCAATACAGGTAATACTCCTCTAAAACTTTATTCGATATATGCTCCTCCTAACCATCCATTTGGTACTGTTCATGTTACCAAAGCAGATGCATTGGCTTCGGAAGAAGGGCAACGGTTATGGCAATAGAACCACCCTTAAAAAAATCATCAAACCCTTCTCCTTAACTTGGAAGGGATTTTTTTCTGACTTTAATAGGAACGTTTGTTTGTGTATAATGGATGTAATGGAGGGATTTTTCTGATGGGGACAATTCGTGATAGATACATTCATCCTGTCACGAAAGAGTTACGTATTCAAAAGAAAGATAGTTCTTTTGAATATATTCATTTGGAGAAATAATTAGTGCAATCGTTAAGGATAATGAAAGCCCTTCTCTATATTGAGAGGGGCCTGCTTTTTGTTTTAAATAGGCCTAACCTTCTTTCCTAACTCATTAATATCATTGCCTTCGTTATAAACCACTTTCCAATCCGTTTTCCCATTCGGAACAATGGCGCTTCAAAGCTCATTTCATAAGTATTTGTCCAATCCAATACATTCTAAATTCATAAGATAAAGTAATGTTTATGAAAAGGAGGATCAAAGTTGGGCAAGGATAAAAAAGATAAAAAATGTAAAGATTGCGGACATAGAAAATGCAAGTGCGTTTATAAAAAATGTAAAGATTGCGGCTATAGAAAATGCAAATGCATTCATAAAAAATGTAAAGATTGCAGCTATAGAAAATGCAAGTGCATTCATAAAAAATGTAAAGATTGTGGGCACAGTACATGCAAATGTAAAGCTGAGGTAAAAGTGAAAGTAAATGTACCTGCAGGACCGGAACCAATAGGACCAGTTGTATGCAATAGTACATGTGGGAATCTTTTATTAAGCGATCAGGTTCCGAATTTAAAGATTTGGAAAGAGAGAATGTTGATGAAGACCACCGTAACAATCTCTGTATTTAATAGTGCCATGAGTGCTACATCGATTAAGATTCTCGTAATTTCAAATGTAGGATGTCCAGTTGAATTCACCGTTCCTCCTGGTAATACACTTTCGGCAACAGTTTATGATGCCGAATCGATTATTGCATTTCGGATAAATAAGGGGATAGCTGAAGGGAAATTTAACTTGGAAGTATGTTTTCCTGTTTTTTACGATAAAAAACATAAATAGAAAAATGTAATAGAATGCTGAAAAAAAAAAGTTACTGAAAACGTTAATTTTTTTACAACAATCAATAATTAAATCCAGTAGTTTAAAGTATTCCTCATAACTATGGAAACTGTCTTCCATTTCAGTTCTAGTTTGAACGGAATATAAATTCTATTAAAAATAACAATATTTTTTTACATGTTCCACTCATGACCGTTGCAAGATTACAAAATTTACATTCTATAATATGAATGGCTAATACAAGCTATTTAATATTAAACTGGAGGAATTCATAATGTGTGGATTAAATGGAGACGGAGGTTGTAGTCCTCCCGCGCAAATGTTCCAAGAAAGCATTTGTGGTAATTTTAATGGGCCTTTAGCAGCTGAGACAGTGTGGTCTGCACCAGCAGGCGCTTACTTTTCAGGAACTTTTGAAATTTTCAACTCAGCTTCCAGTACGACTACAGTAACTGCAACGGTTACTCCAGCTGGTGCTTTAAGTGCTACTCCTGGAAATTCTCACTCTGTATCAGTTAATCAGCCTACTGGTTTTGCTATTACAGCAGGGGCTGGAGCTAGTGGGAAGTTTTGTATTACCCTATTTAAGCGTGTTCTAGCGTAAAAATATCAATTGAAAGGAGAATCATATAATGTGTTTTAATGACAATTGTAGTCCTCAGGCACAAATATTTCAAGAAAGCATTAGTGGTAATTTTAATAACGCTACTGCTGCAGCTACTACAACAACAGTATGGTCTGCACCGGCTGGCGCTTATTTTTCAGGAACTTTTGAAATTTTCAACTCAGCTTCTAGTCCAGCAGCTACACCAGTAACTGCGACGATGACATCTACCCCAGCAGGCGCTTTAAGTGCTACTGCAGGAAATTCCGATACTCAGTCTGTTGATCAACCTACTGATTTTGCTATTACAGTACCAGCTGGAGCGAGTGGGGAATTTTGTATAAATCTATACAAACGTGTACTTGCTTAGTTTAGAGTTCAATATCCTAGAACTAGATGTATAGATTTTTTAGAGATTTGTATAAAACGTCAAAAAGGTATCATCATAATTTAGATACCTTTTTTTTATTTACAAATAGAAAAGACCTTTATAAATTCTCTTTTTTTATGTGACATAAAGTATATTACACTGCTGTCGAATAATAAAAAACGGTTATTGTATTTTCATGATTGGAAAAAGCATAGATATTTTCTCCAAAAGTTATATTCCCTAAATCTATCAGGTTATCATGACCATGGATGGAAATTCCATTGTTCGAATTGACATCCGATCCACCTAAATAAAATGAGTTACCTTGTATCCATACTCTTTGGCCAGTGCCATTTACAAGTATAGTACTTGTATTGGCTGAAAGTGTTATTGTTTGAATCTCTGCCATTATCTTCTCCACTCTTTCTTATAAAAAATAAGGATTCATAAAAAAAGTAAACTAAAATGAAAAGGTAGCTTTTAATTCTCTACCTTTTCGAATAAAGGAAAATAGATAGTTTTTTATTATACTGTTGTATAATAAAAAACTGTTACAGTGTTGCTATCATTGGAATAAGCATAGATGGTTTCACCAAAAGCTACATTCCCTAAGTCTACGACCTCATGACCACCTGAAAGAAAAATTCCATGGTCTGAATCGACATCGGATCCTCCTATAAAATACAAACCGCCTTGAAGTAACACTCTACGTCCGTCACCTTCGACAAGAACTGTTGCTGTATTAGCTGGAAGTGTTATTGTTTGAATTGTTGCCAAATTTAATCATTCCTTTCTTTAATTCCCGTTATACCTTTAAAAAGATATTAATGAGTTGTTTCCCAAAAACTCAAATCAATAGATATAACATTATTACCACCAGAATTGTTGAGTGTACGTATAACAAACGTTGTTCCAGGAGGCATAACAACGTCACCTTCATATTCAACTGCGACGACTCCTCCAGTCGCAAGTTGAATAATATCTTGGAAAATAGCTCCTCCTACTGTAGGATCAGCTGCCTGGCTTACGAATTTAGTTGTAGCGACACTTGTATTCGCTGAAGCAAAATTGGCATTGACTGGCGTGAGAGGAGTTCCTCCTGCAAATGAACCATTACGATTAAGAGTAATAACTAAGTTTGAATTTGATGTTCCAGCTATTCTCCCCATATGAAGAATTCTACCTGATCCAACTGGGTTAGTAATCTGTAAAAAGAGTGAAGAGTTATTTGTGACTGATTGTCGTTGAGTCGTTAAAAAGAAATTGCGTCCACTCACGGCAGCTCTAGGTTGGGAGGCTTCTGTTACTACTGGGTCTTCAAAAGTGTTGATTACTTCCACTTCTTCAGGGCATATATTACAATTGCTCATTATCATCTCCCCTTCTTGAAAATTTAGGTAATTTACTTAATTAAGGTTAAAGGGAATCAATAGAAGACTACCGAAATTTTTTTAAAATACGGTACTCAATAGAGTATGTGAGCGTATTTAAAATGCTTGTTTTATTGTCCAACAATGAAAAATATTTAACTATTTTTCATAATTTGATGCAGGGGTTTTTGTAGCAGTGAAAAAATAACGGATTCAAAAACAAGAAAAAGGTTCTTTCAAAGATCGTTCTTTTTGCACCATTCAGTACTATGTTGGGAATTGCATCAATAAATAATTAAAAAGAAGCGTTCATGCCAAGGTCTTCAATTTTTCCGGATTTTCCCTTATAGATGAAAAAGAATGAATGTATTTCAATGAAAAAATGACCACATTCTGACCACCAAATAAAAATTAAAAGTGCTTTAAAGCATTAGTATTACTGAGATAGTTGCTTTGAGTATATTCAGTTTGATGAGATAATTAGTGCAATCGTTGATGATAATGAAAGCCCTTCTCAAAATTGAGATAGGGCCTGTTTTTGTGCGCCCGGCATGGGTGCAATCTATAGGGTGGAAGTCCCGAATCATGAAGGCAGTAGTAGTGGTTAGCTTAATGCAAGGGTGTCCACGGTGACGTGGAATCTGAAGGAAGCAAGCGGCAAACCTCCGGTCTGAGGAACACGAACTTCATATAAGGCTAGGTA
>NZ_JBFUHM010000109.1:0-4700 GCF_056402395.1 Peribacillus sp. P4_B1 | reverse complement strand
GCCGTAGCCCACCGCTATGGCTTTTTCATTTTCTTTCAAGCTTTTTTTGGGTTGTACTTTCTGACTTTTTCATCACTGGCCCGTAATGCCACTCAAACGTAGTCTCCTCTACCCTTGTCGTAATATTTTTTTATAAGCTTGATGGAGTCTTTCCTTGGATGTTTAGCTACATAATCCGGCTCCTGAAGGATTTCAGGTCAAAGAGGTATTCATTACCCATACTACAGACAAAAAATAAACATATACTTAATGATACTTGTGATCAGATTAGAAAGGAGAAATCTGCTTTGACAAAATATCGGATTATGTCCTTTGATGGAGGCGGTACCTTAGGTGCTTTAAGTTTACAACTTTTGAACAGACTGGCTCGGCAAAACCCAAAATTAATTAGTCGAACCAATGTTTTTTCGGGAAATTCAATCGGTTCATTCACTGCCCTTGCGTTAGCAAGTGGAAGATCGCCGAAGGAGACACTCCAGTTTTTTAAGGATGAAATCMTACCGGCTTTCAGCGTTTCCCGACCAGGTGGACCTGTTTTCAACCAACAATTGCCATATTCTGGTTTCATTAAAGCGGTACAAACATTTTTCCCATCAGATCTTCTCCTCAAAGACTTAAAAAGACGAATTGTTGTACCTGCATTTCATTTATTCTCACCGGAGCTGAATCGTTGGACTCCTGTGTTATTCCACAACTTTCCTGGCTCTCCCTATTTAAATGAGAAAGCGAGTGATGTAATACTACGGAGCAGTGGTGCTCCCGCGACGCAACGAGCCTATCAAAACTACGTGGATGGGTATACAGTAACAACCAACCCCAGTACAGCCAGTATCGCATTTGCGGTGGGGAAGGCCAAACAGCCGTTGGATCAAATTGCGGTATTATCCATTGGAACAGGTGAAGAGCCGACTCGATTAAGAAGAGATACGAAGGGATGGGGGATGGTAAGTGCAGATAACATACGTCCCGAAAATATGAAGAACCTTCCCCCAAATTGGGGAGTTCTTTTGGACCGATCTCCCAATGAACCCTTACTGCCATTTCTTCAGATTGTCGCTAGTGGATCCGGTTACTATGAATCCATGGTCAGTTCTCAGCTTCTAGGAGATCGTTTTTTTCGGTTAAATCCACGGATCCCTAATTTCTCCAAAACGGACCCTTCTGTGGTTCCCGCTGTCATTTCAATTGCTAACAAAACAAATTTACAACCTGCAGTTCAATTTATAGAGAAAAACTGGAATTAATCAAATTATCCCATAAATCCGATTGGGTGATTGAATTTTTCGTTTTTATTGAAAGCATTTGGATTTTTTATAGAAAAACAGCCATAACCTGGCTGTTTTTATTTATTCAGTTCTTCTTCAACTAAACTCCCTCAATAAACTAAACACAATCTCACTATTGCCTAGTTTTCAAAGAAACACGTTTTACCCAGTTCCAATCCTCTAAAATCCTGTGCCCTCGCTACATGATTGTGCTTGGCGATATCTACTTCCACAATTAAGGTTTCAGAAATAATTTGAGAGATTTTATGATTTTGGTTATAATTCATTGTGAGACCTCCAAATAGATGTTTTTTGTCCTTTTTAGCTGCCAGCTTAGGACACATTCATCTTATTAAGAGGTCTTTTTTCGTTCAACAAGGAGACATCCTTTATTTGAATGTCTCGTCTATTTCATTTCTGTCGTAATCTAATATCCAATCGTTGTATTTGTCATAAACATCTATTATTGTTTCGGGAGAGGTCGCCAATAAATCACACCCCCTGTCATCATAAACGTGAAATATAGTTTTCCTGTTGATGTTGATAAAATAGACTCTATTAAAAATACTTGGTCTTATACCCATATCATTATTGCAGATTGCTTTTAACATAGGAATGTATTTGAAGTCAGACGTTTTACATTTTAAAGTAAATCTATGTGTTTTATTTGTTCCTTCATCATCGTCGTCAGGAAAAATATAAGGAATTGTTTTTTGGTTTAACCCATATAAGACCGATTTCTCTTTAATATAACGAGAAAAAGTTTTTGATTTATGTTTATAACCATCTGCATAATCGTTTACGTCAACTACGATATAAATATCATCGTTATGAGAATGCAAGGACTTAAATAAAGTGATAGCCCTTTTATATACTCCTTGTAGATATGGGCTATTTTCATAATCATTATCTCTATCATAGTCCACACCTAATTCAAAACGGATACCAATTTTCCAACTATAAAACAAGGGTGGTCTAAGTTCTAAGTTCGGGAAATTCTCATTCATAAAGTCGTTTAAAAGCATTTTTGCACCTCGTTAATTTTACTTCATTGTACCATTCCTTAAGGAACTATCTTGCCCCTTTAGCATTCCTGTAGATCGTTAAATATCAGGTTTGAAAAAAAATAGAGCCCCTCAAGTAAAAAAACGCTTGGAATCATAAAATCATCCAAGCGTTTTGCGCTTATTTCAATATATTTCATTTGTTAATTACATTTCCCAATGAAAATTCGACATATCTCAATGTAATGAAATCATTTAGTTATTGATTACTTGGAAATGAAAATTCCGCTTTATTTTCGTTGTCTTTGGATTCAGGCCATCTTTCTGAAATCGTTTTGGTTTTTGTGAAAAAGCGAACGGTGTCTGGACCAAACATGTGGCCTTCCCCGAATTTCGAACGCTTCCACCCTCCAAAGTTGTAGTATCCGACTGGTATCGGAATCGGTACGTTCACACCGACCATTCCCACTTCAATTTGTTCTGAGAACTTCCTTGCAGCAGACCCATTTTCTGTGAAAATCGTAACACCATTACCATATTCGTGATTATTAATTAATTCAATTGCTTCGTCTAAGCTATTTACGCGTACAACAATACGTGCCGGTCCGAACACCTCATCACGATAAATTTTCATATCAGGAGTAACATGATCTAAAATCGTTGGTCCTAAATAAAAACCTTTTTCCATTTCACATATTTTAGGATTCCGGCCATCCACATATAATTGTGCGCCTTCTTCAAGACTTTCATTAATATACTTGATAACAGAATCCTTTGATTCTTGTGTAATTACAGCTCCAAAGTCTGCATTATTGTCATTATATGCCCCTACTTTTAATTCTAGTACACGAGTTTTTAATTTTGCTACAAATGCATCAGCTGTAGCTTTACCAACCGGAACAGCTGCTGAAATCGCCATACAGCGTTGGGATGCTGAACCAAATGCTGCACCTAGGAAGGCAGTAACAACTTGATCTAAATCAGCATCCGGCATAATAATCATATGATTCTTTCCTCCACCAAAAGAAGCTACTCTTTTATTATTTCGGCTTCCTTCGTGATAAACATATTCAGCTACCCTAGTAGAACCTACAAAAGATATGGCACATACTTTTGGATTTTTAAGTAATGCATCAACTGCCTCTTTGTCACCGTTAACGATACTCCAAATCCCATCTGGCAGGCCCGCTTTTTTCCATAGATCCGAGATAAATAAAGCTGAGTTCGGAACACGTTCAGAGGGTTTTAAAATTACCGCATTTCCACAAGCTACTGCCATAGAAGTCATTGCGAGCGGTACCATTACTGGAAAATTGAATGGAGAAATCGCTGCAACTACACCTAGAGGCTGTTTCATTGAAAAAGAGTTGATATTTCCACCAACATTGACAGAGTATTCACCTTTTAACATATGTGGAGCATTTATCGCCAAATCAACCGATTCAATTCCTCTACTAATTTCACCTTTTGCATCAGAAATTGTTTTGCCGCTTTCAAGACCTATTATATTTGCCAGTCGTTCTGTTTCCTCTATTAGAAGGCTTCTAAAGCGATGAATAACTTCCACTCTTTTTGCTACAGACGTGTTTTTCCAAGCTGCAAAAGCCGAATGTGCCACTTCAATTGTTTCATTTACTTCCTCTACAGAAGCATATGGACAAAAAGCCGTTACTTCACCCGTTGAAGGATTATATACCTTTCCAAAGCGTTCACTTCTGCCAGGTTTCATTACTCCACCAATAAAATGAGTTAATGTTTTCGTATTAAATTCACTTTTAGTCATAGTCATATTATTTATTCCTCCTAATTTATCATCATTTTTTTTGAATTGCTTTTTCGGCTAGCTTCTTAGTCAATAAGTAAACAGCAGACATATCATTCTCTCCATAACCTTCATTCGCTGCCTGCGTATACCAATCTACCAAGTGGTCTCCAATTGGAAGCTTAATTCCACATTCCTCAGCCATTTGCTTAGCTATTTTTAAATCTTTTAACAACAGATTTGTTGTAAAGCCAGGTTCAAAGTTATTATCGGCGATATACTCCTTATAATTTCTTTCATATATTCTGCTTTGGCCATAACTTACATTTAGGATTTCAAACATACGCTCGTGATCTAAGCCCATATTTTCACCAAGAGTTAGCGCTTCCCCAACTGCTTGGGTATAAAAGCCGATCATCAAATTATTGATTAACTTAATCACAGTGCCACTATCTGGATTTTCTCCAACATGAAACAGATTTTTTCCTAGAATATTTAGCAGTGGCTGTACTTCATCAAAGTATACTTTAGGTCCGCCAACCATAAATGTTAGGGTTGCATTAACGGCACCAATAACACCGCCACTTACTGGAGAACCTAAGTATCTTAAGTTATTTTTCTGGCAAGCATTAAAAACTTTACGGTTTAATTCTGGTGTTACTGTACTTG
>NZ_JBFUHM010000108.1:0-4959 GCF_056402395.1 Peribacillus sp. P4_B1 | reverse complement strand
TGGCTAAACAGAAGAAGCCAAAGAAAGTCCTTTACATGGGATAAATTTAATCTCTTTCTCCGTAAATATCCACTGCCTTCACCAAGAATCAAAGTGAATATCTATGAACTAAGCAAAGAGATTAGCTACATTCTGTAAACGATGACTAGGAGGAGCCGTGTGCGTTAATAGCGCAAGCACGGTTCTGTGAGGGGGAGGAGTACAATTTACCGTAAGGTAGGAAGGCTCCTTTCTACTCGACTAGTTCAACAATTCATTTGCTTTTTTTGGTAATATGGATAAAGGATGGTGAGGAATTATGAAAAAGAATTATACGGTTTTCTTTTTACTTTTGTTTATTGTAGCTATTTCTAGTGGTATGGCACTTAAAAATTTTTTCGACTATTCTATGATTATTGGAGTTAGTTTAGCGACAGTATCTTTATTAGCTGCTGGGTTTTCGCTTGGAAAAAGGAACAAGGTAAATAATTCATATCATTAAATTGATCGTTAAGCTAACGCGTGCTTTACATCAATAAGGGAGGTTGCTTCAGCAACCTTTTTTATTTTGTGAAGAGATGTATTTAACTAACGGGTGCATTACTTCAATAAGGGAGTTGCTTCGACAGCTTTTTTTCTTATGGGCTAACAGGGCAGTTAGTTTAATTAGTTACACAGTTTAGTCGAACTGTGCGGTAAACATTAATACTCCTTAAGAATAGTAAAAAAGTAAATTAATGTGGTACCGTATTAATTAGTAATATTATCCAAACGAGGAGTGTGTAGAAGAGAATGAACGACGACTAATGCCCTAAATGTAACTCAAACAATATTAAGAAAGGAGCTCTTGGAAACGGATTTAAATTTGTTCAAATGTTTTCCTATGATAATTTAAGGAATAAACCTTCCAAGATTATTTCTTACTATTGTTCAGATTGTGGTTACATACTTAGTTCTTATTTGAAAAACCCATCTAATTTAGATTAATCATCCTATCTTTAGCAATCGGGCGCGTTTATTTAAGAACGCGTCTTTTTTCGTGTATTGGGCCATATTCTTGAATAGACTTCCAAACAAAACTGGATATTTATGTTAATATTGGTATGGAATTGCGAAGAAATACTTAAACAATAATTCTCAAAATATGTCTTAATATGAAATTTGTTTCTAATAACATTAATTCAAGACCTAGGAGAGGACAATGTTAGCTAACTTAAATGACTACTTAAAAGATTTAATGGTGTATATTCCTGAAGGAGAAATCAGCCTACGAGATTTTCGAAACGAGCAAAAATGGATTAGTTCAAACTATAAATTTGGAATGCCGGGTATTAGAAAAAATTTAAAGGAAGTTATTAGGAATGTTGAAATTAAGCCATTTTATCTTGCCAAATATACGGTGACAGAAGAACTTTATGCGATTATTATGGGGGAGAAATTTTTAACAACAACTGAGGCTCGAAAACCAGTTGTTAATGTTTCATGGATAGATGCAGTGAATTTTTGTAATTTATTATCTGATACATTGGGTTATGGCAAGTTTTATGATTTTAATAATGAAAGTAAATCAGTTATTTGCAATTATAATACTAATGGTTTCCGATTACCGACAGATGCTGAATGGCAATATGCATGTAAGGCAAAATCAAAAGGATATCGGTATGGTGAAATTGATGAAATCGCTTGGTATAAAGATAATTCTAACGAACGAGTTCACGAAGTTGGTAAGAAAAAGCCTAATGATTGGGGCTTATATGACATGATCGGGAATATTTGGGAGTGGTGCTGGGACTTATACGATGAAGAGACATTTGGTAATTACAGAATAATTCGTGGAGGAAGTTGGGCAGAAGAAGAACGTGGATGTGGAGCTACTTGTCGTCGAAAGAGTATGCCTGATTTTTATATAGATGATATCGGATTTAGAATTGCTAGATCAATCGTTTAATAATTTGAAATTCTGAATTGATATATACACTGTTGGGAATATAAGGGTGGGCACAGTGTTCATGGAACCCAAAAGACGGTATGAGATGAAAATTTCTCTTAAGCTTTCTAGGATGCTTTTCTGCAATATCTTATGTAAGTAGCTAGAAGGTCCTTAATAATGTTGAACGATCTTCCATTAAGGGCGCGATTCTTGAATAAGGTTCGCTTTCCTTAGGGAACTAACGGGGCAGGATAGTTGAAGATGTAAAACAATCTTTTTGTATAAAAATTAATTTTTGTGTATAATTATGTAAAAAATACAGTTGAATGGGGAATGAAATTAATGGAACTAATAGCTGAGTCAACAAATTTTGATGACTATTTAGAAGAAATAGATGTAGTCAATTTTTCTCATCCATTAATTAAGGAAACTGTTACTGAATTATTTAATGATGAGCAGTCCGAAATTGATAAGGCTAAAGTGGCTTTTGGATTTGTAAGAGACAAAATTTTTCATTCGTGGGACATTCAAAGTTCAAAAGTTACTTGTGAAGCATCTGAGGTACTTAAATATAAAGAAGGGATTTGCTATGCAAAATCAAATTTATTAGCTTCGTTACTGCGTTCTCAGGGAATACCTACTGGTTTTTGTTATCAAAGATTAATGTTATTTGATACTCCAGAAAAAGGTTATTGTATTCACGCATTAAATGCAATTTTTCTTAAAACATTAAATAAATGGATTAGAATAGATGCTCGTGGTAATAAAGCAGGAATTGATGCCCAATTTTCAATTGATAAAGAAAAATTAGCTTATACTACTCAAGAAAAATTTGATGAAAAAGATTATCCAGTCATATATGTAAAGCCACATCCCAAGACAATTAGCGTTTTGGTAGAACAAACAGATACATTAGAAATGTATATAAAGAATTTGCCGGAATTTTTATAGTTGTTAAGCTAACTGGTGTTTTAGTTCTGGATCGGGAGCTACCAATACGGTAGCTTTTTTCTTAATGAGCTAACGGGGCAGGTTAGTTCTTCTTTTTCTTATGGAACTAATATATACAAAGAAAGGTGATACATAATATGAAAAAATATATTACTTTTGTTGGACAAATTTTAATGGGTATTTCTATTTTACTTCTTGTTATGAAAATATTTTTAGTTTCAATAGCAGTACTTACATTTTTATTAGGGTTATTTATTTATATTTATGGGAGATTAAATAATAAAAAATCTCAATAGGAGGTTTTAAGTCTTAAAAAAAATAAAAGAGTCTAGTATAAAAATATACTAAATTAAATTAGGTTTCATAATTTCGAAGTTTGTGTCAACTCTATATTAATCCTTCATGAACTAACAGGTGCTTTAGTTCATTAACAGGGGTTGCTGCGGCAGCCTTTTTCTTATGGAACTATAGGGGCAGGTTAGTGGAGATCTTTATTTGCATACTAAAAGTGTAACTATTTAAACAAGAATTTGTTCTAACATATTGACACGTTTTGTGTATTATGGGTATAGTACATCTATAAGCTGTATGAACTACTTAGTACATACACTGGATATCATCAGGAACAATAGGAGTTGTTTATAGGATTTGTTCATCGTTGTTAGTAAAAGAATACAATAATGGATAAATATATGATTAATCAAAGGAGACATTATGGAAATAAAATTACGGAAACTCATCATTACAGGAACCATTTTATATACAATTTTAATTTTATATTTTATGTTCTTTGCTTTTAATAGATTAGATCATGCAACCGGCGATTATGAATATGTATTTATGCTTGTTCCGGAAAACGTTCCACTTCGATTTCCAGAACCAACTTTTTCATGGTTATACCAATTTGGAAACATTGCTGCTTTTATCCCTTTTGGAGTAGTAATTCCTCTGTTGTATCGTTCCAGTTTTGGGAAGTTCATATCCTTGTTTGTCTTAACGATTCTCGTTTTGGAATCGCTGCAGGCTTTAACTTATCTTGGCAGCTTTGATGTAGATGATGTTATATCCAATACATTAGGTGCAACGATAGGTTTTATCGCCTATAGAGTTGGATTTTCTTCAAAAATTTCTTATAAAAAGCTTTTTGCTTCGGCTCTATCTATTGGTGTTCTTCTAGTTGGGGTAATCGTGGTCTCGGAAACTATCAATTATGTTGTAGCGACAAGAGAAAGCCCGATTCAAGCATTACACGATGTGAAAGAAATGAATGGAACCATGCCTATGACTGAAAATCTTCCAAGTATCACCGTAGCAGGCAAGAAAATAGAACCAAAAATGAATGTGTATAACAGTGAAGGGGATAAAAGCAAATCATACACTTACATCTTGGGGAACAAGAAAGATGTCATACTCTATTTTTATTATGGCATTCCAGACAATGGTGATTTCAAGGGAGAAGTCACTATACTGGCAGATGGAAAAGTAAGAGCTCAGTACAATGAACAATATAATAAAGGGTCAGAATTTGGGGCAGAATTTGTAGAGATACCATTTTATTATAAAGAAAACGAAATTACGATTATCGTTTCCGGGAACGCTAAACTATGGGACGTTAGATTCAGTGAAATGAAGCATTGGTGGGAGTAAAGAAAAAACAAACAAGCAACCAATGAAACCATGATAATCGCTGAAAGGCTATCGAGAAAGTCTCGATAGCCCTCTTTTAATCTATAATCACTAAATTTACTATCGGATCTTCAATTTGAAGTGGAACTACTTTCTTCATTTGTAAATCGTTCATTATTGTGAAGTAATTCACTTAAACTAATGGGTGCGTTAGTTTAACAAAGGGTTGCTGCGGCAACCTTTTTCGTGCGCCCGGCATGGGTGTAATCTATAGGGTGAAAGTCCCGAACCATGAAGGCAGTAGTAGTGGTTAGCATAATGCAAGGGTGTTCACGGTGACGTGGAATCTGAAGGAAGCAAGCGGCAAACCTCCGGTCTGAGGAACACGAACTTCATATAAGGCTAGGTATCATTGGATGAGTTTGCGAAACAAAACAAAGTCCTTACTGCCGAAGGTGGTACAGCAGAGTAAA
>NZ_JBFUHM010000107.1:0-5243 GCF_056402395.1 Peribacillus sp. P4_B1 | reverse complement strand
ACTCCCTCAGTTTAATAGATAATGCTCACGAATACTCGCTTATTCGCAGGATTTCATACCACATGGTATAGGTTGCTTTAGATGAACGAAAGAGATAGGACCGTTTTGATAAGATGAGGGCAGATTGAAATAGGGGATCCATTAAAAATCCCATATTATTACATATGCTGCACGCATTTTCCACGCTGCCCTTGGAGGCTTTCCCTCCCATGTCTCAACGGGTCATAATCCTATGCCCTTTCATTCCTTCGTCATACCTATCCAAGGGGTGGAGGCCGGTTTTGCTAACGGAACGGGTCATTGCCCTTTTGTTCATTACATCCAGTACTTCGTGCTTTCTTTGAAATCCTACGAATAAGCCAACTTTCGTTAATAACAATGTGAATGTAAATTTACGCTGCTAGTTGTTCAAGAGGGAAGACCATTTCCGGTTTATAGGCAGAGCCATTACGAGCAATCCCTACTAGAACACGGGCAAGTTTTCCACATAGTTTCATGATGGATTTCATTTTCTTAATCTTCTTTACTTTAACATTGTTCGAGTGTAGGGCTTTAAACTCAGGGTTATTCATCACCAGACTCATGGTCGCAAGGAAAAGGTAACGCCGCAGGCGTGATCTTCCACGTTTGGAAAGAACAATTTGGCCTTTCCACTTCCCAGAGCTTGCTTCAGCTAGATGCAATCCTGCATGACGAAGGAGCGCATTCCCRTGAGCGAACCCACTTARATCTCCAGCTTCTCCTAAGATGCCCGCTAGTGAAATCTCGCTGATTCCTTTAATGGCAAGTAATTGCTTAACGAATGGAATCTGTTCCAAGACGTTTGTGACTTCTTGCGTCACTCTTTCGAGTTGGGATGAAGCGAGATCATATTCCTCTAATAACTGTYCCAAGTGAAGTTTATACGCATCAAGGGCTTGTTTCGTACCAATTGAACGCTTGGCCAACGCAAGCAGGGAATGGGCTTTTTTATGCCCGGAATGTCGCTTCATACATGATTTCCACCCGGTTACGATATCTAGAGGCTGTAAGGAACATAATTCAGCTGGGGTAGGAAAGAGGCGTAGAGTTGCGATTGCCCCTTTACATGATACGTCTTTAAACACTTCCCGGAACTCGGGAAAAACAACATCCACCCAGCGATTAATTTGGTTGATGGAGCTAACAAGACGCTTAACGATCACATCTCGGTTAGCCATAAGGACACGAAGTTTTTCAAATGATTCTGAAGTGGAACGAACGAAGGCATAGTAKCCATTCTTCACCATATCAGCTATGACAAGGGCATCTTTTTTATCACTTTTGGATTGCGTATTATCACGATTTTCTTTGTTTCTTTTGACATGGTGAGGATTGACCGTGACAACATCAATGTTTTGTTTGACTAGCCACTTTGAAAGGTTTATCCAATAATGACCGGTAGGTTCCATTCCGACTATCGTGGTGTCTAAGTTTTTCAAGTGTTTTAGTTCCTTGATCCAGTTTAGTAAGCTAGTAAAACCCTCTTCGTTATTTTGAAAAGACAAAGGTTTTCCGACCACAATGCCCCGATAGTTTACTGCACGGGCCACGTGTACGTGTTGGGCAATATCCACACCAACAACTAGATGTTGATCCGTAATTCTCTCAATTAGTTGATTTTGTTTGTTTTGCATTTTAAAATTCATAGTAGGGCTTCCTCCTTAAGATTTTGAGTTAGATTGGTCTCTATACTCGTATCTTACTGAGGGGCTCTATTTTTTTCAAACCTGATATTTAACGATCTACAGGAATGCTAACGGAAGCTTTACTTCAATAACAGAGTTGCTTCAGCAGCTCTTTTTTTTATGGAACTAAAGGGGCAGTTTAGTTCAATAGGAAAATCAAAAATTGGGGATAATACCTTTAAAATTGTTAAAGGAGAGAGGCCCAATGAAAACTAAATTGTCTATTTTAATCTTAACTATGATTATGTTAATAACTGTTAATGTAAATGCACAAACTTCCGAAAAGTATACGGATAATAGCAAAAAACAACTAATCAGTGCAAATGAATTTTATCAAAAAAACAACTTAGATTATTATGATGAATTCAAATCGGCAACCCTGAATATTAGAGAAAAAATTCTGTATAAAGATTTAAAATCAACAGTAAATAAATATGCGGAAAAATATTCACTAGTTAATAGTTACAATAATCCACACCCACATATTGATCCGAAGAGGCAGGTATATCTTTTTTGTTCTATTAAAGAGAAAAAAGAAAGTTTTATCCATAAATATTTAATTGTAGATGCTGAGACAAAAGAGCCAATAACTGAAGGAAACGGAGAAAGGTGGTACTACCATTAAAGGTCTATACTAACCCTCAAATGGGTGATTTACTTCACTATCAGGAGCTGATCAGCAGCTCTTTTACTTATGGAACTAAGGGGCAGATTATTTGAATAACAATTGAACCATTATACCTCAAAAACTGGACTATTTTTTTAAAAACTAGGAAAGATAACTTATGAGGTGAGTTTTATGAAAAAGCTATATATATTGATTATTACCATTCCGATGTTGTTTCTTTGTTCAATGCAGGTATACGCACAACCTAAAGAATGTCCTGTGTTAAGTGAATTAGAGAAAACATCGATTAAAGATAAAAAAGAGGTAACAAAAGCGTTAAATACTTTAATACCAAAAACTTATGGAACTGGAATAGATGATTTTCCTGACATATATACTAAGTGGGATGTAGTAACTGCCAAACCTTTTCCCGAAACAGTTGGCAATAAAGATGAAGAAGACTATTTTGGAATGGCAAAGACCTTTTGTGGCAAAGAAATTGCTGAAAAATCATGGCTTGTACGTTTAGATTTCCCCAAAGCTCCTGGAGCTAACTTAGCCCAAGGTCAAATATTTTTAGCTAAAAGTAAGGAAAAAGGATGGTTTGTTTGGTTTCAATACCATTAAAATATCTGGGGAAAAATAATTGAATAAAACTTTACAGTTCTTAGGAAACTAAAGTGGGTGATAAAATGAAAAATTTCGCAGTAATGCTTTTGATAGCAATATTCTTAATAAGCTCTAATACGCCAGTTTATTCAAAAACAATAAATGAAGCTGATACGGAACTATGTGAAACACTTAAATATGCACTTATAAAAAGCCTTAGACAACCAGTAGATAAAGCAATTGCTGCAATATATAAAGATGATAAAGATGCACCAAGTAATCTTACTTGGGCTTCGTATGACACAGAAATACTCAAAATTAAGCAACTGTACGGAGTTGGTGGAGAATATGAGATAACTCTAAAAGTCCACCCTTATTATGATGCTCATAATAGTTATGGAATAGATGAGGTTGTTGTAAATACAAGGGGTGAGTTAATAGATTATAAGCACATAAAAACATATCCTTGAACTTCAACTAACGGATGCGGTCTTCATTAAGAAGGATCGCTTTTTCTTATGGAACTATCGGGGCAGGTTAGTTGAAGAAGAATGATGGGTTATTATGGTAATATGAGATTATAGGGGGGCTATCTAAATGAAAAATTTGATTATTGGTATCATAGTTTTATTGGTACTTTGGCTAATACTTCCGTTATTTAATATAAACTCATCATATTTAATTCCTAATGTAATTGAATGGGCTTCAAAGTTCATACTTCCGTGGATAGTATTGTATTGGATTATCAGACTCACTAAAAATTTAGAAAAAATTTAATAGACTTTATTGAACTAAAGGGTGCTTTAGGAAGGTTGCTGAGGCAGCCTTTTTCTTATGGCACTAACGGGGCGGCAGGTTAGCTCCATAATGATAATGAAAATTATGTGGTAAAATTAGTTAATTATGTGGAGTGGGGAGGATATTAAATGAGTAATTGGCTATACGTTCTTTATGCTGTAATTTTAGGAATAGTATCTTGGTTTACTGGGGAAATAGTAACCTTTGTTATGTTGGGGGTTATTCTAATTGCTTTGAATAATATAAATTCAACTCTTAAAAAGATTTATCTTCAAAATAATGAGAGAAGTAATAACGAAGATAAACAGTGAAAATAATTTGATTAAAAACTAACCGGTACTTTTACTTCAATAACAGGAGCTGATCAGCAGCTCTTTTTCTTATGGAACTAGAGGGGCAGGTTAGTTGGATTGCCTGCCAAAGAATAGGAGTGGTTTGAATTTATGGCAATAACAAAGAAAAGATTCTTCATTATTTGTATAGTGGGTATCATACTCAAGTATCTTGCAAGTTCTGGACTGCAATACTTCAGGGGACAAACGATAAATTGGTTAGGGAATTTAGCATACGCATTCTATTTCGTAGCATTTCTTTCACTTTTACTTTGGTTATTTGGAGATTCTGGTAAGAAAAAAGCCGATCATTAATTCAGTGATTGGCTCAGGCTGTTGAGAAACCCTCGACAGCCTTTAATGAACTAACGGGTGCACTACTTCAATAAGAGAGTTGCTTTGGCAGCACTTTTTTTATGGAATATTGGGGCAGGTTAGTTGAACAAAGATAAGATATAATTTAGATTAAAATATTAAATTTTAATAAAAAAAAGAAAGGAAGTATGATTATGACAGAAATGTTACCCATTACATCGGAGAATTTAGAGCAATGTATCGAACTTTACACGAAAGTTTTTAATAATGAGCCATGGAGTGAAAGTTGGACATACGAAACTGCCAAAGAGAGACTTACTGACTTATTACATACTCCTAAATTTCTTGGTTTTTTATTTCATATTGATAACAATCTAGTTGGTTTTATTGCTGGAAATAGTAAAGTGTCTTATCAAGGTTTAACTTTTTACTTGGCAGAGCTTTGTGTAAATAATGAAATACAAGGTAAAGGTTATGGCTCAAAAATACTGCATTCTTTAGAGGAGGAACTACAGAAGAGAGAGATAAAAAGTCTTTATTTATTAACTGCTAACGGCGGGCTTGCAGAAGCATTTTATCGAAAAAATGATTATGTAATAAATGAACATAGGATAGTTATGAATAAAAATTTATAATTGTACCAATCTTAATGAACTCCCTCAGTTTAATAGATAATGCTCACGAATACTCGCTTATTCGCAGGATTTCATACCACATGGTATAGGTTGCTTTAGATGAACGAAAGAGATAGGACCGTTTTGATAAGATGAGGGCAGATTGAAATAGGGGATCCATTAAAAATCCCATATTATTACATATGCTGCACGCATTTTCCACGCTGCCCTTGGAGGCTTTCCCTCCCATGTCTCAACGGGG
>NZ_JBFUHM010000106.1:0-5886 GCF_056402395.1 Peribacillus sp. P4_B1 | reverse complement strand
CGGTCGAGGAGCCTCCTCGGCTTTCGCCTTTGGTGTCTCCCCTAGACGCGCTTTTCTAAGCAGGAGTCTCGAACACCCGCTCCAATCAACTTTGTCTTACCTTTTAGATAAACACTTTTGCCTGGAGTCATTTTTGTTTTAAAAATAGAAGTATTAAAACTTGAGGTGATGAGGATGCTTTCTAAACATGATTCTATTCAGCGAGATCAACTTGAAATGATTACGTTAGATCAACTGGTGCCACCGAACCATTTGCAGTAACCAACATATCCGTAGCCGCCTCCGATCAACCCAACACAACTGCTTCATCAACGATTAAGAGGATTAACAAAACGGACCAAATCTGAAACCTCCACCGAATCCAAAACCGCCGTCACAACCTGACATATAGAATATCTCCTTTATTAAAAAGAGGAACTTAAGTGAGTTAAATCATTTTTCGTCCAATCAGGAAAGTGATATGACTTTCACAATTAAGTTTTCGTTCAAGTTGACTATATGGACAAGGGTTTTCACACAGAAAATAGGGGATAACCTTTTGGACTATTCTTTCGCTTTAGTACATTTGGACTTTTGCTTCTTTTTAAAACAAACGATTCCAAAAGAGTGGATTGGGTACAATATGAACAGAACTGATCCATAATAATATTTTGCCCAACAGTACATTAAATATTTTGAAACATAAGGAGGAAGTTTTTATGATTAATGAAAAAGTCGCTTTGATATTAGAAGATAAAATTAACGTTATTAAAGGTGATGAAAAATCCATTTATTTAGTCGGGCCTATCAAATTACCCGTTAACTTAGATGGCGAAACAACTATATTCCAATGGTATTGCTGGTTACCATGTGATAATATGGCAGGTCATTTTTGTAATGAAGGCTCTTATAATATGGAAAAGATCATTGAAACTTTAGCCTCTTCCAATTTAGCGGAAATGCAGCAATCCAGTGTGTTGCTGTATGGAGATTTTCAAAATTCCGCGGATGCTCTTATCCGGATGCATAGCATTTGTCATACTGGTGATATATTTGGCAGCAAACGATGTGATTGTGGCTTTCAACTAAAACATGCTATGAAAATGATTGCTGCTCAAGGAACCGGTGCTTTATTTTATTTAGCGAATCACGAAGGAAGAGGCATCGGATTATTTAGTAAAGCCATGGCTTATGTTCTGCAAGAAGAAGGATTGGATACGGTGGAAGCGAATTTAGAGCTTGGATTTGTGGATGATGCACGTAACTATGATGACGCCATTCGAGTGTTAAAAAAACTGCGCTCCAATCCAGTGACACTTATCACCAACAATCCGAGAAAATTAGAAGCCCTTCAAAATTCAGGTGCCAATGTTGCAGGCAGAATTCCGTTATGGGGAGATACCTCCGAGTTTAATGAAAAATATTTAGAAACTAAAGTCGTACGTTCCGGTCATTTAAAAGATGTTAAACAAAATGAATGATTCATTTGTTTTATATGAAATTGGCTTTACCCCATAAGGTAAAACCGAACTAAATCCCCTTGTTAGATATGTTTACCGAATGTTTCCGAATTGTTGGAATAAGAAAGCATTTTTTAGCGGGGGAACCACATGAATCATGAATGTAATATCATATTTATATTGTTAATAAAATGACTTGTTATGTAGAACAGACAACTAAATAAACTACGGGAAAACCAAATAATACAATCAATGAAAGAAATAACCCTAATTATGTGTCCTTTTTCACTTTGCTCCCTCCTTTCACTAAATTTATTCTGTGTTTTTAATATGCCTTCTTGCATTATTCATACTCTTATATCTACGAATTATTATAGAGATTTTTAATGCTTAATGTTGAACAAAACAACCCCGTTAGCACAAAATATAAAGCGATCTTCTTATTGAAAAATCGCACCCGTCCGTACAATAAGAACTCCTTATTAGGCATAATAATTTTATATAACAATTTCCTCAATGATTGAACTGCCTTCAGTTACTTCAGCGTCAAGCCATTTCCAATTTTAATATGGGCCTAATTCGCCCATCTGGTAAGACTTTTAGGAGTAGAAACACATTTCCTCCTAATTTCAATTTTGCTATTAACATGGTCATACCTTAACCTCTAAACAACTATCCGCTTTTACAATTCCAATCAGTGTTCCTTGTATGATTTGTCCCCACTATATGTTACTGAGATTATATGTCCTTCATGGTTATATTTAAAAATAGTCCTTAAAGAAACTTCTCCGTTAGTCTCAAGTGGGCATTGTAACGGTATTGTCTTTGTGCTGTATTACCATATCTTAACATTATTAATATATATGATTAATAATATAGATATTTAGTTTTGTTATATTTAACTTGCTGTCCTAAGGGATAGTAATCATAAATATATAGGAGGAAAAGCTACGTGAAAAAAAACTCAAAAAAATTGATTTCAGTTGCCCTGACTCTAAGCATTGTGGGAGGGTATGGCAGTACTCTCTCTTTGGCAGCAGCTGATTCAAATCCAGATGTTAGTAAAGTGACCGTTACATTTAATGGCAATTCTACGAATTCTAAAGGATTCACTTGGTACACTTCACTGGATTCCAAGAACAGTGATTTACAGATTGTGAAAAAGACGGGCGTTAAGAAGCCTGATTTTAAGAAAGCCTTAAAATTTTCAGGTACTCAAAACATTTCTACAAATTCTCAAAAAGAGTATGTACATAAAGCAGAAGCAACTGGACTTAAGGCAGATACTGAATACTACTACCGTGTTGGAGATGCATCATTAAACAATTGGAGTGAAGTAGGTATGTTTACAACAGCACCCAAAAATGGTGCTTTTACCTTTATTGACTTGACCGATACTCAAGCTAAAACGGAAGATGAGGCGATCCTTTCGTCCGAAACCATTTCAAAAGCTTTAGATACGGTCCCTAACGCCGAGTTCATGGTTCATAATGGCGACTTAGTTGACGATGGAGTCAAAGAGGAACAATGGGATTGGCTACTAGGGCACTCTCAGGAAAGCTTGCTAAACACGACGTTTGCACCATCCGCGGGGAATCACGAGGATGAAAGTTATGCTTTTATCGACCATTTTAACCTGGATGTGCCTGAAAACTCAGCTACCGAAACAGGTGCCTATTATTCTTACGATTACAGTAACGCTCACTTTGTTGTCCTCAATAGCAACGAGGATTCTGAGAAATATGCGAACTTTTCGGAAAATCAAATTGAATGGTTGAAGGAAGATGTAAAAGCAGCCAAAGCTAATGGATCTAAATGGGTTATTGTTAATATTCACAAGGGACCTTATACGACTTCTAACCATGCAACGGATGATGATATCATGGATCCGAACGGAGTGAGAAACCAGGTGGCACCACTCATGGCGGAGCTTGACATTGACTTTGTCCTTCAAGGACATGACCATATTTATGCACGTACGAAACCGATCACGAGTAAAGGTACGGCTTCAGAAACTGAAAAAATTATGGAAACTAAAAAAGGACAAACAGTTGAATATACCGTTAATCCAGATGGCGCTATTTATTTGATCCCTGCAACAGCTGGACCAAAAGTATATTACAAAAATCAAGATCCCGTACTTGGAGAAGCTTTCTATAATCTTTTCGAAGTAGCCGATGAAAATCATTCAGCGATCTATGGCCCAGACCCAAGCAATAACACCCGTCCAGTACGCGGCCAAATTCAAAACTTCGTTGGTATCAGCATGGATAAAGAAAAACTGACTGCCGTAACTTATGAGATTGATCAAAACAAGAATAATGCAGAACCTTATATTATTGATCAATTTGGTATCATCAAGAAATAACAGCTTTTCGAAAAGCCAACAAAGCATATTGTTAGGGAGATCTTCAGGGTCTCCCTTTCATTTTGTTTCACCCCCATTATTTTTCTTCTGGGGACACGGGGGCGGAACTTCCATTTACCTCATTTCACTAAATTTTGAACACGTTGATCCTTGTTTAAAAGATGACCTGTGAGGGATTCAAACACGCCCTTCCCTGTACAAACATTTCTTGTCCAATTTAATCTATCGTATTTATCCGAAGACTCTTCGTTTGGTATTCCAATCAAATCGAAAACATGGTCAAGCATCTCATTCATTTCAGCATCAAAAACTTCAATAGCTTTCGACATTACTGGTTCATTCAAAAAAACCTTTTTAAATGATTTTTGTTTTTCATAGTAATTTGAAAATGACTTAATTACATTTATTAATATTTCTTTCTGTTCCATATAGTAACACCTCTTTTATTCATTGCTGAATTAATCAATTAGTATCTTCACTTTTTTTCGCCACGCCAAATAGCAAATTGTTTTTCACTTTCCGCTTTCTGTTCGTCTGTTAATTTCCGCCAAATATAGAACTCGAAAATGTGTTTCATATATTGACTATGAATTCCCCTGCCAGAAAACAATTCATCCATTATTCTATTACGAATATCCTGCTGTATTTCAGGAAGACGATACCGCAAACAATATCCTGCTTCTTCTAAATTTCGAATGTTGGCTAGTCCCTTTGTATCCGGGTCAAATAACTTACTCTCCGTTTTCGACCTTTCAATTTCATCAAATATTGTTTCATCTTCATGTCCACGATAGCCGATTATGTAATTGTCTAATCTTTGATAACATTCTACATCGCCTCTGAATATCAAAAGTTCATCATATGGAACTCCTAAAATCCTGGAGAGTGTTATTAAATCAAGTTTATCAGGAAAAGATTTCCCACAATAATAATTAGAAATCGTTTTTCCTTCTCTTCCCATAATTTTTGCTAATTGTGATTGTGAAAAACCTGCTCTCTGAACTAAGAATTTTATTCTTTGACCAGTTGCTTTTTCAACAATCTTGTCCAAATATGAAAAGTCTTTTATTTGTTTATTTGTCAATTCTACGAGCCTCCTCAAGAGTAAACATATCCATATTATAGTTACGTTTTGTAGGCAAAAGAAGTAGAAAAATTCTTTCTAGAGTCATATAAAATCTTCTTTTACTATCCTGCCCCGTTAGTTGAAGAGGATTATTACATACAAAAAAAATGCTAAAAGCAATGCGATTTCAAGATTTTAGTTTATTGTATATTTCCTACTTCAACTCCTCCCCAAAAAGACAAGGTTATGCCTTTTGTAAAAACAAAATAAGACCTTCAACAATGAAGGTCTTAACTAATTTCCCTTATTAATAATACTTATCTACGCAATCGTTCTCTGTAGCCCACTTCAACAATAATTCTCTTTCCTCATTATCTAGTATATGTTGTTCATTAAAACCTTTCTTTAGAAGTATGTTCAGTCCTATGTATTTCTTTAGTCAAGTAATCGATATGCTTTTCCATGTTTTCTCTTAAAAATTGAGCACGAACTTTGAACTTCATTTTCTATTTGTTTATTTATCAAGCTTTCTAAGACAACTCCTCTTACTCAGGTCTTGTCTTATTGGATATCAGTTTAATTTCTCACTCAAAAGTCAGGTCCAGAGATATTCTCCAAGGAGGCTTCTTTTTCTTGTTTTAGGTAAAGTCAGGTCTCCATTTTCTTAGAGTACATTAATTTATTAGCATTTTATCTAATTCACGAACTTTATCATATGACTCCAATAGTTGTTCAGGTATTAATGTTCTCCCATAATCCCAAGCATTAGTTTCTATTTCAGATTTTAGCTTTTCTTTTTCTTCTTCGTGACCATACATTAAAATCCTTAAATCATGTTTGTTTTTCTTAAAATCTAAATAATATCCAAGCATACGATAAAGAATAATTTTAACAAAGTCTTCCTCTGTCTCTTTAATTCTAATTTTCCCTTTATAACCGTTAACTTGAAGGTAATTGAATTTTATAGTATTGGTCGATACGTTATAACTCATAGGTGCACTTTAGGTGCACTT
>NZ_JBFUHM010000105.1:0-6210 GCF_056402395.1 Peribacillus sp. P4_B1 | reverse complement strand
GGTTAAGGTCCTCTTTTTTCACTTCAAATTAAAAACATTAATCTTTAAAAGAACCTTGCAAAAAAAAGATAAATTGCTTTCCAACCAAAGAGTGGAAAAGAATTTATCTTTAAATCGTATTTGGGGATGAAAAAAATGTTTGGGTTTACAAATTGAAACTATTGATTGAATCTTCCGCGTTGGCGAAGTAATTCACGATTCAGGTTCGGATCCTTTTCAAATGCGGCGCGGCCGTGAAGCCAGAATATATTGTTGACAACAACTAAATCTCCAACAGGCAGTTCAAGTTCGAGTACACTTTCATCGTTTTCTAATGAATTGGATAAATCGCGCAAGTATTTGGCTTGTTCGATTGATTCAGGATAAACAAATTGATCAATAAAACAAACACCAGGTTTGTTATTATGATTGAAGAAGGTCAATCTTTCAATTTCCTGGTCAATGTTCTTACTTTTTGGAGCTTTATACGTAAATTTATGGCTGGATAATGGATGATTCACATACATATCAAGCTCTTTCCAATCGTCTAGGTGCAATAAACGTGATTCGCCACCGCGTGCATTTTGTTCGATCATCTTCATCATTAGTAACCAATCCGTTGGTTCATCTACAAAGGTGCCATCCGTATGAAGTGTAAATAAACGATAAGCCTGACGTAAATATGAATCGCTGCTATCCGTGTCTTGAACACTAAAACGTGCATAATATTTCCCTGACATGGAATCATGGTTAGGTGTTCCAAGCAAGTATGAAATGGCCGTTGCAAAAATGACATATTCATCTGTATTCTCCGTGACACCTTCCAAGCCAAGGGTGAAGCCGCCGGATTCCCGATCATGAACGATGTTCCTAAGCACTTCACCAAAGTCTTCTCCTACTTGATCCAATAGATATGATGCGACGATGAGTCTTGCGTATGGTGTATATTCCAGATGTTGAACAGACTGATTATCCTTCAATGCCGTTTCTAAAAATGCGGCAATTGCTTCTTTAGAAATTTCAATATGATACAATCGGCTGGTTTGAGGGTGGACTTTCACCTCATATTTTTCTGTTTTCCTTTCAAACTTAACTCTCTTTTTTTCTGCAATGCTCATGAATAATTCCTCCTGTTATTTGTTATATGGATGAAAAAATTAACAGGAAATATAAAAAGCCAGTCGCACATGATCCCCAAATAAAATTGGAGTCCAACTGTACAACTGGCTTATATTCACTTCACTGCTCTATGCAAATAGAGTCACAGCGAATATGCAGTTATGTATGATTTATTTTCCCTGTTTCCAATCATTAAGATCTTTACACGATTCTGAAATGGTATTTTCCAAAAGGTGTTAATGTCATAATATTGGCTTAATTCCATTTAAACGCTTTTCAGTGAAATTGTCAATGGTTTTTACAAATTATTCTGATAAATTATATTACTAACTTGGTAGTTTCGTTTTTTCTCCTGCTTTAATTTGCTGAAAATGGAGATCCAGGTCCTTTAAGGCAGCAATCAATGCATTAGCCGCTTTCCCCCGATAATAAGTTTGAATCGATTCTATCGCGTCATCAACACCATCATTTAGACTGGTCCCTTTTAACAAACGCCCAATGAATTCCTGGCCATGCTCTGTTGCCAATGTACAAGAGGCTTCCAGGACAACCCCATATTTAGCATCGATTTCTGCAGTGATGGTCAATGTTTCAAAGACACTTTTCGCTGCCATTCCTTGAGGTAAACGTGCATGACCTGCAATGAAAATTGTTTTACCATTGAACATGAGGCTTCTTCCTCTCTCTTTAACGAATTTTATTTTGTCAATACAGCTTCCAATAAGTGTGATTGTTCCGGAATCCGGTTAACAACCTCTTTTCCAATTTCAATTGCGGCTGTTGCAGCAGGTGACGGTGCATTACATACATGAATGGTCCGTTTCCCCATTATAATATGAAAATCATCCACCATATTACCATCATCCTGTAACGCCTGGGCCCGCACTCCAGAAGGTGCAGGGATTAAATCATCTTCTTGAATTTCCGGTATTAATTCCTGCAGGCTTTTCGTAAATTGCTTTTTACTAAAAGAGCGGACATACTCATCCATCCCTTCCTTCATGAATTTACTAGCGAGCTTCCAAAAACCTTTATAGCTTAAAACTTCAGTTAAATCTTTCGCATTGAAGTCGGTTTTTTTATAACCTTCCCGCTTGAAACTTAGTACAGCATTTGGTCCAGCATCTACTTCCCCGCTAATCATCCGTGTGAAATGAACCCCTAAAAATGGGAATTTCGGGTTAGGTACCGGATAAATTAAATGATTGACAAGGAAGCGCTTTTCGGGCTTCAGCTTAAAATACTCACCGCGAAAAGGGACAATTTTCATATCAGTTTTATACCCCGCAGCTGCTGCGATACGGTCACTGTGCAACCCTGCACAATTAATGACTATCCTTGCCTTTATGGTACCATTGTTCGTTTCGATGATGACATCATCAAAATTCTCGTCAATCTTCTCCACCTTTGTATTCAGCTTGATTTCACCGCCGTTGCCCCGGATGATATCCGCCATCTTTTCACTTACATGACGATAATTGACGATGCCTGCTTGCGGGACGCGTATCGCACCAAGTCCATTGACATGTGGTTCGATTTCCTTTAACTCGTCCACACCGATTCGTTGTATAGCTAGCTCATTTTGCAAACCGCGTGAATATAAATCATCCAAAAGGGGCAACTCTTCTGGCTTTGTTGCAACAATGACCTTTCCGCAAATATCATGTTCAATTCCATGCATCCGGCAGAATTCCGTCATTGATTTGCTTCCTTGACGGGCAAATCGTGCCTTGAAACTGCCTGGTTTATAATAAATTCCTGAATGGATGACGCCGCTGTTATGCCCCGTTTGATGATCTGCAACAACGGCCTCTTTTTCAATGACTACCACTTTAGCATTAGGAAAACGCTGATAAAGTGCCATTCCCGTTGATAAACCTACTATTCCCCCACCAACAATTGCAAAATCATACACAATTAACACTCCTTTTATTGATGATTTTTAGTATTCAGCAACTCCATATACGTAATTAAATTATTCTTAGTTCGTAAAATGTGAAACTCTACTGCTGCCCTTAGTTCTGCAGGATCCCCTCTTAGTGCCGCTTCATATATCATCCGGTGTTCCCTTTGCGTTTCTGGGTAATAATCAATCAGCAAATTCGGCGCAATGGGTGAGATACCGAGTGTCTCTACCATTTTTTGAACCCTTGGCCATGGACACCCTTTGCGGAGGGTTTCATGGAAAGCCGCATTTAAAAGGATATAATGCTCATTGGTTTCATCAGATAACTGAATTCCTTCCATTTCAATCAAAATACCTTTTAATTTTTCCTTATCCTCCTTTGTTAAATAAGGAAGTGATTTTTCCACGGCAAGTCCTTCAAGCAGGGACCTGGTATGATAAATTTCTTCAATATCATCCCGGGTAATAGGTGTGACGACTGCTCCTTTATGAGGAACCATTTCCACCAAGCCTTCCATTTGAAGCTGTGTAAGGGCTTCTCGAATGGGCATTCTGCTAACTTCCAGGCGATCGGCCCACTCCTCTTGGATGAGTCGCTCCCCCTTTTTCAACGTCCCATTCAAAATCGCATTCCTAAGGCTTTTGGTTACATTTTTAACGATGGTTGATTTATCTCGATCGGAATTAACATTATCCAATTAAGCGTCCACCTTTCAATATTGGATACAATTTTAACTATATCAACTATATAAAGCGATTACAACACTAAAAATTAAATATATTGTATCCAATTTAAAAAACACTGGATACAATATATTAGGTAAACATCAAATTCACATCTGATTATAATTTGTGGCACCTGTTTATATTTAACTATTAAAATAAGATGCCAAACTGGATATCAGAGCATCCCTCACCCTCTTTAATTATGTTCGTGATTTTAAAGGATTATTTAATTGGTTACGTTTCAGAAGGATTAGTTTCTTGTTCCTCTATTAAAGAAATTCAACCAGAAGTACTGGAACAGCTTGAATTAGTAGATGCTAGTAACTATTTTAAGTATTGACCACCGAAGCAGAATTAAGTAAGCATGAATCGTATTTTCATCGCAATGTGATACAAAAAATCGCGGTAAAATCTTAGATGTTACCTTTTATCCCTTTAAATAAAAACCAAAAGCACGAAAAGGAATTTGATCTTCCTTTTTGTGCTTTTTTAGTGTTTATAGGAGAAATCGTCTTTGCTTACTGCCCAACTTGCCATGGACGACTGACTTGTGGTTTCCTTTTACTTTGTTTTGGCCCTAATTCTTCTTTTGTCATTCTACGAGGCTCCATCCCCCGTTCAATACGGGTGCGTATTTCCTTCGAATTAGAAAACAAATTGGGTGGTTGGTAGACACGGGAAGCCCCTTGATGGCAGCCCGGACATTGCGCTGTTCCTTTATTGCCTGCCATTGACTTAAAGAATAGTGTGAACTCACCGCATTGACTGCAGTTAAAGGTGTAACTAGGCAAGGAAAGTCCCCCTTCATCCTTATATTTATTACTTCGGATTAATATCTTTATCAAATATTTGGGTCGGAATGGCCACGGTACAACACGCATTAGGGATGTCTACGATTCCATTTATCCGGCCTTCAATAGGCGCTGTACCTAATATCATATATGCCTGCTCTCCTGTATAACCGAGTGTTTTCAAATATTCGATTGCATTCAGGCAAGCTCGGCGGTAAGCAATATTTGCATCCAAATAATGTTGCTTTCCTGTAAACTCATCTACTGAAATGCCTTCAAACACTAAATAATCGGAATAATTTGGTTCAACCGGACCAGGTTTGAAGACAGGATTGTCTTTAATTTTATATTTCTCCATACCTCCCTTAATCACGTCGACACGAAGATCAATCCATCCCGCCATTTCAATCCCGCCGCAGAATGTAATTTCGCCATCCCCTTGTGAAAAATGGAGGTCACCTACCGAAAGTTTTGCTCCGTCCACAAATACTGGGAAGAAAACTCTTGAACCTTTTGATAAATTTTTAATGTCACAGTTTCCTCCATTTTCCCTTGGAGGCACTGTTCTCGCTCCCTCTTTGACGACCCGATCAAATTCTGCTCCTTTTAACGTGCCTAGCACTGCATGCTCTGCTTGGGGAGAAGTTGCTAGTTCAGGTATACGGTCGGGATCTGTCATCTTCAATTCATTTTCTCGTTTATTCCACTCTTGCAGAAGCTCCATTGAAGGCGCCACACCAATTAATCCAGGGTGGATAAGCCCGGCAAACTTAACACCTGGCACATGCCTTGAAGTCGTATAAATTCCTTCAAAGTCCCAGATAGATTTCGCTGCTTCCGGATAATGTTCTGTTAAAAAACTTCCTCCATTTTCTTTGGCGAAAATTCCATTAAAACCCCATTCAGACTCAGCAAACGCACCGATATCCAAAATATCAACAACTAATAAATCACCCGGTTCCACTCCATTTACATAAACCGGTCCGCTTAATACATGAACTCGCGGCAAAATAACATCCCTAATGTCACGAGGATCGTCATTGTTGCTAATTTGTCCATCCGTCCAATCTTTACACTCCATACGAAACGATTGGCCCAGCTCTACTGAAAAAGCAGCGGGAATATCCGGATGCCAACGATTATGCCCCGGGTGTGCTTGTTGCTCCATCGGTTTACTAAGATCCAGTTTAAACAAAGTTTTAGGCATGTTACTCCTCCTTCAATCTATTAATCTATGAGGTTAAACTATGTATGCGTTTTCATAATAGTATTTTTAACAAATATAGTCAAATTATTAATATTATAACAGTTGGGTTTAATGAACTTAATCTTGATGAAGTGAGTAAAGTAATATTAAGAATCAATAGAACAACTACCTGTTTTTAATATTTAGTTGAGTTGATCGTTTTTACTTAGCTTTTAAAGGTGCACACTCCATTTTGTTCTTTGTTATTAATTCATATGAGATTAGAACAACCTATTGATTCAATAGATAAATAGGTTTATTTTAAAATCCCCCTATTTATTCCCGTTGAGCAAAGGTAAATTTTTTAACTAATAACTTGAAAAATCCTGAATAATATTATAAAAAAGGCATTCCTCAACAGAATGCCTCAGACTGTAGACAAACTCGATGAAAATCGAGTTTGTCTATTTTTTATGAGTTGTACAATTTGGCCGTTGATTTTC